>JBPCSC010000528.1:0-2064 GCA_051007495.1 Methylococcaceae bacterium
TCAGGTTGTTTTCGTGATTGGATACTTCACCGATGACTGCCTTGCAATCCACCAGCACTTTTCTCATTTCTCCCGAACGCAACCGTATAGTGGCGTAATCTCCTTCCTTGGCTACCAGCTGCACAGAAGCCCCGGCACTTCTGGCTAATTGCGCACCCTTTCCAGGTTTTAATTCAACACAGTGAACTACCGAACCGACTGGTATATTCCTTAGTGGAAGACAGTTTCCCGTTTTGATAGGGGCGTATACGCCTGAGACAACTTCTTGTCCCGCCGCCAGGTTCCTCGGTGCAATTATGTAGGCCTTTTCACCATCCCTGTATACTACCAATGCAATATGTGCTGTACGGTTAGGATCATATTCGATACGCTCCACCTTACCCACGATATCCAGCTTGTTCCTTTTGAAATCGATTACCCGGTAATGTTGTTTATGACCACCACCCTGGTGTCTTACCGTAATACGCCCCTGGTTGTTACGCCCAGCTTTCTTGGATTTCTTTTCAATCAGGCTCGATTCCGGTCTGCCTTTATATAATCCTTCGGTTTTTACACGTATTTTGAATCGTGTTCCTGCCGAAGTGGGTTTGGATTTAATCAGTGCCATTGGTTTACTTCCGCTTGTCGCTTGTAGTTATACATATCCATTACGGACTGCCAAACTGAATGGTATGTCCTGGCTTCAGCCTGATGTAGGCTTTTTTCCAGTCCTGACGTTTGCCGAATGATTTTCCAAAACGCTTAATCTTGCCCATTACATTGACGACATTTACGGATGCCACTTCGACTTTGAACATCAGTTCAATTGCCCGGCGGATCTGTATTTTGTCAGCGGCCTTTTTGACCTTGAAAACGTGCAATTCACCTTCACCCAGGGGGGAAGCACTTTTTTCGGTTATCAGGGGCTGCTCAATCAACTCCATCAATTGATAATCTTTCACACCAAACCCTCCTCTAACACTCTGGCTGCGCCTGGTGTTATCAGTACGGTATCACTGTGTACCAGTCGGACAGGATTTAAACCCATAACTCCACAAACATCAAAACCAGGTATGTTTCTGGCTGCAAGCACCAGGTTCAATTCCAGATTATCGGTTATCAGTAATCCTCCGTTTATACCCATATCCTTTAATTTGTTTACCAGTTCCTTGGTTTTAGGCTCGTTCGGAGTAAGACTTTCAATTACTTGCAAGCGGCCTTGTCTTAGTAATTCAGAGAAAATAGAGCGCATCGCAGAACGATACATTTTCTTGTTGAGTTTTTGTTGGTACGAACGAGGTTTTGCTGCGAAGGTAACACCGCCGGTTCTCCAGAGTGGTCCACGGGTTGTACCCGCTCTTGCACGACCAGAACCTTTTTGTTTCCATGGCTTCGCGCCACCACCACTGACTTCAGATCGGGTTTTCTGAGCCTTGGTACCCGCACGACCAGCAGCCATATAACTGACTACCAATTGGTGCACCAGGGTTTCATTGAATTGTTGCCCGAACACTGAATCCGTTACGTCTAACGGCATTACTGCACTATTTGCCGAGGGAATCTGCATCTCATTACCCTTGTTATTTTTTGACAGCCGGTTTGACTATCACGTCTGAATTTTTATGTCCCGGAATAGCACCTGAAATGAAGAGCAGGGATTTTTCCTGGTTTATGGAATGTATTTTCAGATTCTGAATCGTGACATTTTCGTGCCCCATGTGTCCTGACATTTTCTTGCCCTTGAACACACGACCCGGAGTTTGATTTTGCCCTATGGAACCCGTGGCTCTATGGGACAATGAGTTACCATGGGTCGCATCCTGCGTTCTGAAGTTATAGCGTTTAATAACACCGGCAAATCCCTTACCTATGCTCACTCCTCGCACATCAACAAATTGACCTGCTGCAAACAAATCCACACTCAGTTCATTCCCTACGCTATATTCTGTCTTGTCTGTGTCTTCCAGCCTGAATTCCCACAAACCTCTCCCGCCTTCCACGGCATTTTTACCGAAATGCCCGGCTTCCGGACGAGTCATCCTTGATCTTTTCTTTTCACCGGTTGTGACTTGTATGGCTCTGTAT
>JBPCSC010000529.1:0-18569 GCA_051007495.1 Methylococcaceae bacterium
CCCAGACCATGTACAGGGCAGGTTTGGATGAAGTAGGCCGAGGGTGTATTGCCGGGCCAGTAATAGCGGCGGCGGTAATACTGCCCACCCGGGAAGACTGGATGGCAGAATTAACCGATTCCAAAAAACTGACACCGGCTAAAAGGGCAAAACTGGCCGATATTATTCGTACCCGTGCTCTGGATTGGGCGGTTGGTCGTGCCGAAGTGGATGAAATCGACCGCATCAACATACTGGAAGCCTCCATGCTGGCCATGACCAGGGCCTGTATGGGGTTATCCCTTAAACCTGATCACGCCCTGGTTGACGGCAACCGCTATCCGCCCTTGGGTATTCCGGGTTCAGCCATAATAGGCGGCGATGCCTTGATACCCGAAATTTCGGCTGCTTCCATACTGGCCAAAGTCGTGCGCGATGATGAAATGGTTTTAATGGACAGGTTATTTCCAGGTTATGGATTCAGCATACACAAAGGTTATCCCACCCAATTGCATCAGGAGTTGCTGAAACAACTGGGGGTAACTCCAGTGCATCGGTCATCATTCAAACCCGTCAAAAAGTTATTGGCTTCAGAATAAAACGGCTGTATATCACTGAATGAACACCTCCAGCACAGTTATCAGTATCAATCTGGGTCTATCCAGAGCGGTAGAATACCGGAACAGGCAATTTTCTACCGGTATATACAAACAACCTGTAACCGGAATGGTACAAGTTGGAACCGAAGGCATTGAAGGCGATGTGCAGGTCGATAGAAAAAATCATGGCGGTTCGGACAAGGCTTTATATGTGTATACCCTTGAAAATTACCGCTACTGGGAATCGCAACTGAATCATTCAGAATATGCTTACGGGCATTTCGGGGAAAATCTCACGGTCACCGGAATGCCGGATGCCGGCATATACATAGGTGATATCTGGCAAATCGGTAGCCTCATTACCCAGGTCACTCAGCCTCGGGTTCCCTGTTTCAAACTGGGTATGGTGATGGGCGATCCGGGGTTTGTCGAAGCATTTTTATATTCCGGCCGGGCCGGTTTTTATCTCAGAGTTCTTGAAGGCGGCGAACTGGAAGCAGGTGCTTCTGCGGCCTGTCTGGAACAGGGCGTATCAGGTTTATCCGTTGGTGAGGCCATGCACGCCATAATCAAAGGACCGAAACAGAAAGACATACTCCTTCAGGCTTTATCCATCCCGTCTCTGTCAGAGTCCTGGCGGGAGGATTTGCACCAACGTTTGCACGCCTTGACCCACGATTCCATTTAATCATCAGTTTTTGACCCATTACCTTTCCATCCCATCCCATCCCTATAATTATAACGACATGAACACCATACTCCGACTGCCCCCACCTGTTTATGCTTTGATACTCGCGTTAACCAGCTTTGCGCTGGATCAGTTTATTCCCGCTACCTCCATGATTTTATCCCCTGTTATGGGAGTAGTCATGGTATCTTCAGGTCTGGTCATTATTGCCCTGGCCTTATCTGAATTCAAACGAAACGGCACTACGCATCTGCCCACTGGTGAACCCGTACAATTCGTCTGCAGCGGGCCTTATCAGTGGACACGCAATCCCATGTATCTTGGTTTGACGACCTTGCTGACAGGTTTTGCCCTGTTCTTCGGTGGGTTCCCTTTGTTTTTAGCTCCCTTGATACTGTTTTTCATCATAGACCGGGTGTTTATACCTTATGAAGAAGGCAAACTGGCCAGCATCTTCGGATATGTTTATGAGGATTATCTGAAAGCAGTAAGACGCTGGTTGTAGACCTGATACCCAAGCCCATGGGGACAGACTTTTAAGTACGCGTGTTTCGATGGGCGGAATCAGCTTGAATCAAGGAGTTTTAGATGGATAATCGTTTGCGTATTATCGGTGGTATCTGGCGTGGCAGGAAGATAAGTTTTCCTGATCGACAGGGTTTACGGCCCACGTCTGACCGTATGCGTGAAACCCTGTTTAACTGGCTAAGACTGGATATGGAAAATTCTACCTGCCTTGATCTGTTTGCCGGCAGTGGTGCGCTAGGGTTTGAGGCCGCCTCAAGAGGTGCGGCGCGGGTGATTATGGTTGATTCCGATGCAGAGGCCATTAAATCCTTGAACCACCACCGCCATATACTGGGTGCGGATCAAATTCAGGTGATACAGGCAGATTGCACACACTATCTCGGGCGCACTGAAAAAATGGCTTTCGATCTGGTTTTTGTTGATCCGCCCTTTAACCGGAATCTGGTGCCTGCCGTTTGTGGTTTGCTGGAGTCTGGCTGGTTGAAGCCTCACGCCAAAATCTATATAGAAACCGAACTATCTGCACAGCCTGCTCCGACATTAGGCTGGCGTGTGCTCAAGTCCGAGCGTATGGGTTTATCCCGATGTTTTCTTCTGGAGAGGGTTTCTGACTCATCCATTACCCCTGTCAGTTCTACACATCATTAGTTCCACACATCTGCAATGAATATCTGTGCCATTTATCCCGGAACATTCGATCCGATTACCAACGGACATATTGATTTGGTTACTCGTGCAGCACGTATTTTTGACAGGGTAGTGGTGGCGGTGGCCGAAAGTCGTAATAAAACACCTTTGTTTTCGATGTCTGAACGGGTATTTTTGGCACGCAAGACATTAAGCCACTTGAATAATGTTGAAGTAGTGGGTTTTGATACCCTGTTGGTTAATTGTGCGGTAACCCATGGAGCCAGTGTAATTTTGCGTGGTTTGAGAGCGGTATCCGATTTTGAGTTTGAATTTCAACTGGCCGGCATGAACCGCGCCCTGGCACCTGAACTGGAAACATTATTTCTTACTCCGGGAGAGAAATATGCCTTTTTGTCCTCGTCCGTCATAAGGGAAATAGCCCGACTAGGCGGCGATGTGTCTTCGTTTGTGCCTGATCTGGTGAAGAAAACCCTGATGGACAGGTATTCTACTGCTGCTTGAATTGCTATGGCCTTATTGATTACCGATGAATGTATAAACTGTGACGTGTGCGAACCGGAATGTCCCAATCAGGCCATATCGGCCGGAGTGTCCATTTACGAAATAAACCCGGATCGCTGTACCGAATGTGTCGGCCATTTCGATAAACCCCAGTGTGTGGCGGTATGCCCGGTAGATGTGATTATCAATGATCCGGATCGGGTGGAAAGCCAACCGGTATTGCTGGCGCGTTATCGTCTGCTGAACGGGGAATAAGAACCGGGTATTCCGCCTGTCCCTGGCGGAATAAAGCTCAGGTGTGGTTACTTGATGGCTTCCAGTATGACATCGAATAACAAGGCGGTGTTGGGTTTGATGTATGTGCCGACTGTGCGATTGCCGTAGGCCAGTTCTGCGGGTATGTAGAAGCGGTAATAGTCTCCCACTGACATAAGCTGCAGGCCTTCTGTCCAGCCTGATATCACGCCATTCAGGGGGAAGGTAATACCTGAGTTGGCATCAAACACCTGACCGGAGGGTAAATACCCGCGATAACTGACTTGCACGGTGTCGGTGGCCAGGGGTTTTGGATTGGCTCCGCCGACTTTCTGGATAATTTTGTACTGTAAACCGCTGGAAGTTTTGAATATTTCAGGCAATTCTGCATTGTTTTCCAGAAACCTTTGACTTTTAATTTGATTATTCGCTCCGTCTGTGCTGGCGCAACAATTGGATGGCGCGCTGGCCCTTGTCGCTTGATAGGTTCCATTGAGTTTGAGTTTTGAGGTAGTGGTTTGACCCGTACCCGGAATTTTATAGGTAATGACGACTACGCTTTGCAGGGTTCCTTTTAGTTGTCTGCCGTTACTGTCCAGTGTGCCGGTATCAAGAAACGATTTTAGCGTAATAGCCGACACGGTAGGTGCTGTTCCATACTGCTGGGTAGCAGAATCCGTAAACGTATTCACGATCCGGTTAATATAGGCCGGGCTGGTTTTACTGCTGTTGACGCTGGTGGTATTGACCTGGGTTTGATAGGTATTGCCTGATTGTTTCCAGGTAGCCGGAATACCTTGCCAGTCATAGCTCTTGTAGGTTTTGTCGGCGTAATACTGGGCCTGACTGTATACATTATTCAGGTTTTTGAGTCGCTGTTTAGTCTCTATTGTGATGGCCACCGTCGAACTACTTTTGATATCCCACATACCGTCCGGTGTAGTGTAGGCCGTGGCGGCCATGCCCTGGCCTGCGATTGAAACTAAAAGGAACAAGCTTGAATGACGGAACAGTGTGTTCATGGTAATGACTCGTGTAGTGTGTAAAAAAATGGTCGCAGGTGGCAGCGAAAGTCAGAATTATACTCTGCCTGCCTGTAAAAAAACCGGCTTCAGGTTCAGGAGTGTGTATACGGATTTATTCGTATATGGTTCTTTGTGTATCCCTGGTCTGGTAAGACGGCTTGTCGGCGACTTAAGAGGGGCACGCCCCGCCCGCCTGTATCAGGCTCGCTGCCGTTTGATGTGCGGCAAAGCCTTCCCGGGAATCCGCCCCGCTTGTGGCGAATCGGTAGCCGGTGTGTTATACCATCGCGTATCTCGCCGTAAGCTGAACAAGCTGGATCGTTTTGAAGAAGATTACTACCAGCGGTATCCGTTGAGGGACGCACGACTGGAGTGCGGTGGCTTGGGTCGTACCTGTGTTTATGTTCTGAAACCTGGATATTTTAACCGATTAAGCCCTGTAGCGTGGCCACTCTCCGGAATCAAGGCTCGGGGTATTTACAGCCGATTAGGCTGATTCATTCATATTTATTTATTGGAGAGCAAGATGAGCATGAATATTTTGACGAGGCAAAGTGGTGATACACTTATATTAAGCATAAGTGAAGAACGGCTTGATGCCCATAATTCGCCTGAATTTCGGGAGTATGTTCTCAAAATGCTGGCTGAGGGCCATACCCGTTTTATTGTGGATTTGTCTCAAGTATTATTTGTAGACAGTTCGGGCCTGGGTGTATTGTTGTCAGGGTACAAGAACGTTAATCTTCAATCAGGGCGTTTTTCTCTGGCGGGATTGCATCCCAGGGTGCAATCCATGTTTGAACTGACCCGACTCAACCAGGTTTTCGAGATTTTTGCCAATCTCGAAGAAGCTTTGGAACACGCCTAGCTTCAGGGGTTTTTCCATGAGCGATAAAACCGTTATCAATCTGGATATTGTCGTTCCCAATCAGACGCGCTATTTAAGCCTGATTGGCAATATAGGCGAAGATGTGGCCAGATTTCTGGATGCCTATTACAGTGACAGCAAGGATTTGGCCTACCATCTTAATCTGGTATTAACGGAAGCCATGGTGAATGCCATAAACTATGGTACTTGTGAAGAGCAGGAAGATACTGTCAGGGTAACCCTGAAAATTGAGGACGGAATACTCTGTCTCAAGGTGTATGACCGGGGGCAAGGGTTTGATCTGAATAGTTTGCCACCACCGGATTTGGAAAATCTAAAGGAAAGCGGGCGGGGTATATTCCTCATACGCAGCATTATGGATCATGTGACCTACCAGAAAACGGAGGACGGCAATGTTCTGGAAATGTACAAAAAACTCTATTGAAGCGGGATTTACCTGATGAATATGCGATTGGGTTTTCTGGCTTCCCATAATGGCAGTAACATGCAGGCCATTATTGATGCCTGTCGTTCGGGTGAGATTGCGGCCACTCCTGTGGTGGTGATTAGCAATAACCGGCATTCGGGGGCTTTGGAGCGTGCAGTTCGGGAGGAAATACCCTACAGGCATTTGAGTTCTGCTACGCATCCTGATCCACTCGCGCTGGATTTGGCCATAGCCGACACCTTTACAGAGCATAAGGTTGAGTTAGTATTGTTGTGCGGTTACATGAAACGCCTGGGATCAATCAGCTTGCAAAGGTTTGCCGGGCGCATACTCAACATTCATCCGTCCTTATTGCCCAGGTTTGGTGGTGCCGGTGCTTATGGTATTCATGTGCACGAACAGGTTCTGGCTGCCGGCGAAACCGTCACCGGGGCCACGGTGCACAGGGTTGATGCTGAATATGATACCGGGGAGATTTTGGCTCAGGTGACGGTTGAGGTGCTTCCTGAAGACACTCCGGCCCGTTTGCAGGCTCGGGTTTTGCCGTTCGAGCATCGATTATATTGTGATACTGTGCGGAAGATTGCCGCCGGTCTTTTGGCTTAGGGTAGCCAATGGTATGATTGCCCTCACTTCGCCCCGGTAGCTCAGTAGGATAGAGCGTCCCCCTCCTAAGGGGAAGGTCGTACGTTCGAATCGTATTCGGGGCACCAATTTAATCAGGCCCATCCCTGTCATTCAGGGATGGGCCTTTTTGTTACGTTTTACTACAGTAGCCACGGCGGCGGCTTTGCCCTGCGCTGGATTGAACATCACTGGCAAGCCCGAAACGATTTACGGCGTGGGCCATGGGTGCAGCCTTGCGTATAGCTAAGGGGATTCATGCTGCAATAGATCGTCTACAGCACTTTATGCGCAGCCGGAATGGTCAGGGAGGGTATTGGCTCTGGATATTAAATTATACTTATTAACGCCGTTATTGGTCGGGATGGGGCCTGGGCAAAAGTTTTTTTGCAATAATTCTGAGTATAATGCGGTCAAAACTTCATGTTCTTCGCGGGAAGAAAACCATTAGATATGCCACCCCGGTTGCCCCCCTTTTCTTCAATACTAACCTTTCCTATTGGTTACCATTATGTCTAAAGTTGCACTGATTACAGGAATTACCGGCCAGGATGGGGCTTATCTGGCTGAGTTGCTACTGGCCAAGGGATATACCGTACACGGCATCAAGCGGCGAACTTCCCTGTTCAATACCGAACGGATTGATCATCTTTATCAGGATCCACATGAAACCGATCGGCGGTTTATTTTGCATTACGGTGATTTAACCGATTCAGGTAACCTTATCCGCATTATTCAGCAGGTCAGGCCAGACGAACTGTATAACCTGGGGGCGCAGTCTCATGTCGCCGTTTCCTTTGAAAGCCCCGAGTATACGGCCAACTCGGATGCACTGGGTACTTTACGCCTGCTTGAGGCCATTTGCATATTGGGCTTGCAAAAACATACCCGCTTTTATCAGGCCTCCACGTCCGAACTGTACGGCAAGGTACAGGAAATGCCGCAAACCGAAACCACGCCATTTTATCCGCGCTCACCTTATGCCGTCGCCAAACTATATGCCTACTGGATTACCGTCAATTACCGCGAAGCCTACGGACTGTATGCCTGTAACGGTATTTTGTTTAATCATGAAAGCCCCTTAAGAGGCGAAACCTTTGTAACCCGAAAAATAACCCGGGCCTTAGCCCGTATTGTGCTGGGTTTGCAGGATTGTCTATACCTGGGCAATCTTGATGCCTTAAGAGACTGGGGCCATGCCCGCGATTATGTGGAGATGCAGTGGCTAATGCTGCAACAGGATCAGCCAGAGGATTTTGTCATTGCCACGGGCCGACAGTATTCAGTGCGGTATTTTGTAGAACTGGCCGCCGCCGAACTGGGGATTACCCTGGAATGGACTGGCGAGGGTATTGAGGAAACCGGGCGAGTGGCTACAATAAAAAAAGGAGATTCCCGCCTTAAGCCCGGTGATGTTATTGTGGCGGTAGACCCCAAATACTTTCGCCCTACTGAAGTGGAAACCCTGCTGGGTGATCCGACCCGGGCACGGGAGAAACTGGGGTGGTATCCCAAAACCAGCCTGGAAGAACTGGTGAGCGAAATGGTGGCCGAGGATTTCCGCCTGGCCCGGCGCGACAGCATGATCAAACTGGCCGGATTCAAATCCTTCGACCATCACGAATAAGCCTTCTCATGAATAAAACTTCACGCATTTATATTGCCGGACACAAAGGCCTGGTGGGTTCTGCCCTATACCGTCATTTGAGTATTCTGGGGTATGAGTACCTGATTACAGCCGACCATGCCGCGCTGGATTTAACCCGGCAGGCGGATGTGATGGAGTTTTTTCAGGCCAACCGGCCTGAATATGTTTTTCTGGCTGCCGCCAAAGTGGGCGGCATACTCGCCAATGAGCGTTATCCCGCTGAGTTCATACACGATAATCTGGCCATACAAAACCATGTCATAGAGTCCGCTTACCGCAGTGGTGTCAGTAAATTATTGTTTCTGGGTTCTTCGTGCATATACCCCCGTCTGGCTCCGCAACCACTAAAAGAGGAATACCTGCTCACCGGCCCTTTGGAGCCGACAAACCAGTGGTATGCCATTGCCAAAATTGCGGGTATAAAACTCTGCCAGGCCTACCGGCGGCAATATGGGTTTAATACCATTGCCCTTATGCCCACCAATTTATATGGGCCAGGCGATAATTTTGACCCTGAAACCAGCCATGTTCTGCCGGCTTTGATTCGCAAGTTTGATACGGCCTGGCGTGTGGGTGCGGATCAGGTTGAAGTATGGGGAACCGGCACCCCCAGACGGGAATTTTTGTATGTGGATGATCTGGCGGATGCGGCTGTGTTTTTAATGCAGCACTACGACAGGGAGGACATTATCAATGTGGGCACAGGAGTGGATGTCACCGTCAGTGAACTGGCCGAGCAAATCAAAAGCCTGGTGGGGTTTACCGGGCAGATTTACTACGACACCACCAAACCCGATGGAACCCCGTGTAAACGGCTGGATGTGACGCGCTTGAACCAAACTGGCTGGCAGGCCAAAACTTCATTGGAGCAGGGTTTGAGGAGGAGTATTCAGTGGTATCAGAGTGAGTAGCGAGGGGTTAGGAGCGAGGGCATCTTGCCCTCGCTCTTTCGCTTCGCTATTCGCTCGATCAGGTGACTTCTTCCGAATCGACGATCAGTAAACAGACATCGTCTTCAAAAGCTCCGTTGTAAGAATAAGCCTTGAGATCATTCAGTATACCGTTAGCCAGTAAGTGGGCGGTGTGGTGTTCGTAGCGACTGGCCAGTTTTAATAATCCTTCCTGGCCTAGAATTTCATTGTCGTTTCCGCGTACCTCAAATAACCCGTCGGAGTACAGCAGTATTCTGTCCCGCTGTTGCAGTGGCATACTGGCGGTTTGATAACGGGCATCATTCATGATACCCAGTAACCCACCATTGCAGCGGTCTTCGCATTTAATATGAAGACCCAGGCCGGATTCAGGGCGGAGTATTATAGGCGTGGGGTGGCCGGCGTTGGCGTAGTGAAGATGGCCCTGGGATAAGTCTATAACCAGGGCAAAAGCCGAGGCGAATAAGGTGAGTTGGCTGTCTTGTAGTAGATGACACAGGCTGGAATTGAGTACCGTAAGAAAGTCTCCAGGGTTTATTGCCGCGTGTCGGTGGTCTTGTATGAGTGCCCGCAACATGGAGGTTACCAGTGCCGCCTGCACGCCATGCCCCATGACATCTGCGACGAATACGCTGACGTGGGTATCCGATAAAAACAGGATTTCGTAAAAATCCCCACTGACCAGATCAAGCGGAAGATAATGAGGGTGTATGGAAACGCTGCGGCGACCGCCTGTGGAGGCGGCAATCAGTGTGGGTGGGTGTTGGGGCAGCATGGCCAGTTGCATCTCTTTGGCCATGTTCAGGTCTTCAGTTAATTGACGGTTATGCAGCATGATTTCCATTTGTTTGTTGCGTAATTCGTCAATACTGTGCATCAGTAAACGGGTTTGTAATTGCACCAGGGTTCTGACGGAAATCAATCCCAGTAAAGTACCATCCTTATCCAGCAAGGCGATGTCATGGCCAAAGCTGTCTTTATGGCGTGAAAATACCTGTTGTAATACTTCTGACCAGGGTTGATCCACCCGAATCATGACCGAATCTTTCAATAAATGCTTGCCGATTGCGTCTCGGGCAAATAACGAATAGCCATACTGTGAACCCAGTTTCATGCCGATCTCATGACGGGCGCACAGGCCTAAGGTTTGTCCATGGTCAACGACGGCCATGTAGTGGTCTTCGGTTTTGGAAAATTGTTGATATACCTGCTCCAGGGATTCGCTCTCTTCCACAAACAGGTGGTAATCGACCAGTTCTCTCCATTCCACCCAGTTCAAATCGGTGTTGTTCCGGGAATATTCAACAGACGTGTGAGTTGGGTTTGAATCAGGATTTATCATATAAGTGGCCATTCCAGTGTAGCGCGTGGCTTTACGTTTAGCCGTTGCGGTAACGGCAGGTTTTGGATCCTGCCGTTACCGGAGATTTTATTCAGACCTGGGTGCTTCCGTGGTGTCCGAATAAACCCCGGGGTTTACTCGTCGCTGTTTAATATGCCGAGTATCTGCAACAGGCTGGTAAACAGGTTGAATATCGACACATACAAGGACAGGGTGGCCAGTATGTAGTTGTCTTCACCGCCGTGGATGATGGTGCTGGTCTGGAACAGGATCATGCCGGACATCAGCAGTATGAACATGGATGAAACGGCCAGGTGCAGGCCGGTCATTTCAGGCAGGAAAATCGCGGCGATCCCGGCGAGCAACGCTACCCACATGCCGGCCATCAGCATGCCCCCCAGGAAGTTGAAATTTTTGCGGGTGGTCAGGACATAAGCCGACAACCCAACGAAAATGAAACCCGTACCCCCCAAGGCCGTCATGATCATCAGGCCGCCGTTTACGAAATGACTCAGGTAGAGGTTCAGGATAGGGCCTAAGGTCATACCCATAAAACCCGTCAGGGCGAATACAAACACCAGGCCCCAGACACTATTCTGGAAACGGTTGACCAGAAACAGTAAACCGAAATACCCCAGAAGGGTGACGATGAGTCCTGGATGGGGCAGTTCCAGCACCATGGAAACGCCAGCGGTGAATGCGCTGAACAGTAACGTCATGGATAGCAAGGCGTAGGTATTGCGCAGTAACCGGTTGCTTTCCAGAAGGCTGACCGTAGCGGTTTTGGTATAAACGTGTTCGAGTGAGTTCATGGTTGATTTCCTCTTTGGATGATGAATGATGGGGAGTATCTCCCCGGTTTGCTGATCAGCAGAACCCGGTGCTCAGTTTGGGTTCTGGTGTCAATCTTAGCGCAGTTTTCTGACCTATCAGGAATAGGACGTACACAGAATCTATCAGTATGCAGCGGCTTCCATGTATTCAACCCGGATTTGTACGCTGCGTTCATCCCGGTATTCGTTGATGTCTAGCCGGTAGGCCAGGCGGATGTGCTGGCAGTTGAGCCAGGCTTCGGGGTGCTCTACTGAAAAGGCTATGCCGGCAACCGGTGAATCTCTGTCTGGTGACTTCAATATAAATTTAAGATGCCGCTCCTTGATAACCCAGCTTTTCAGCACCTCGAATTCACCATCAAACAGCGGTTCCGGAAAACCCTGCCCCCAGGGACCTGAGGTTTCCAATACCTCGGCCAGTTCCAGGGCAATTTCCTCAGCAGTCAGGCTGCCATCACTGAGCACAGCCTGCTCCAGGTCACGTCCGGCCAGTCGTTCGGCCATTTCGGCGGCAAACAGACGGGCAAACTCCTCGTATCGTTCTGTTTTGAGGCTTAGCCCGGCCGCCATGGCATGTCCGCCAAATTTACACAGTATGTCTGGGTGTGCCGTGGCGATGTCGCTGAGTACATCCCGAATATGTATCCCCTCAATGGAGCGGGCCGAGCCTTTGATTTCACCTTCATGGCCGGGGGCGAACACGATAACAGGCCGGTGCAAACGATCCTTGATGCGAGAAGCCAGAATGCCGATCACCCCCTGATGCCAGTTCGCATCGTAGAGGCAAAACCCGTAGCCCATCAGGGAATCGCAAACCAGTGCGGCGAGGTGCTTTTCAGCATCGCGTTTCATGTCGGCTTCTACGGTTTTGCGTTTGCCGTTGAGCGTGTTCAGGCTTTCTGCGAGTTGTCGCGCCAGGTCAGGGTTGGATGTCAGCAGGCATTCTATGCCCATGCTCATGTCCTCCATACGGCCGGCGGCATTCAGACGCGGGGCAATGGCAAAACCCAGGTCTGTGGCGTTTAGCCGGGAGTGTGTTCTACCGGCTACGGCCAGCAAAGCCTGCAAACCCGGACGGGTTAAACCCTTGCGGATACGCAGCACACCTTGATGAACCAGGATGCGATTGACGTGATCAAGTGGCACCACATCGGCTACCGTACCTAAAGCGACCAAATCCAGTAATTGGCCTAGATTGGGTTCTTCTCTGCCGGTTTCAATAAACCAGCCGCTTTCACGCAGCGTTTGGCGTAAGGCCAACAGCACATAAAACATCACACCCACACCCGCCAAATGCCGACCGGGGAATGTTTCGCCGGGCAGACTGGGATTGACGATGGCGCGGGCTTCCGGCAAGGCTGGACCGGGCAGATGATGGTCGGTAATCAATACGTCCATACCCAGTTCACGCGCCACCCGCACCCCTTCCACGCTGGCAATGCCGTTATCGACGGTCAGCAGTACATCAGGCTGAGACCCGGCGGCAACCCGTACCAGTTCGGGGGTGAGTCCATAGCCAAAACCAAACCGGCTAGGCACGAGAGACTCCACCCGTTCAGCCCCCAATAAGGCCAGTCCGAGCATAGCCACGCTACAGGCCGTGGCACCATCGGCGTCGTAATCTGCGATGATCAGCAGTTTTTTCTGTTCACGAATGACCGCTTCCAGTTGCTCAGTCATGCCGTGCATGCCGCTCAACAAAAAAGGCGAAGGCAAGCGACTGAGTGAGCGATCCAGCTCTGGGGCACCGTTCAACTGACGAACCGTATAAATGCGCTGTAATAAAGGGGGCAGGTGATCCAGACCGGCCAGTGGCTGGCTGGCGGGTCTGCGGATGATGTTTTTGCGGGTGGGGTGATAAAGCATCGGTCTTGTGTAGGGAAATGCGGTGGATCGTTCTGCGTGGGTAGGCCAGCTTGTCACGCCAGAGGGATCGTGATAAATTGTGCGGCCTTATTGAGGGGGGTGTCGTCATACATCCCGCTCATTCTGTGCCACTTCAACGGGCACAGATGATACCCCAATCCAAGCCGATGTAGCTCAGTCGGTAGAGCAGCACATTCGTAATGTGCGGGTCGTAGGTTCGATTCCTATCATCGGCTCCAAACTCCAAAAGCCCGTCACCGGGCTTTTTTTATGCCCGGTGTCTAGCCAGAACCCCACCTAAAGCCTGCAATTTCGGGCCGGGTATAATCTTGCAGCCTGTGCCTTTATCGTTTGCTCATTGCCTTATCCATTCCTCTGTCTGACTCCCCCCATGACCAAAACCGAAAACATCGATCTCGCATCGCTCAAGGAAGGTACTCTGGTATTCTGGAACGACGAAAAAGGCTTTGGTTTCGTGCGTCCTCTGAAGGGGGGGGAGGACTACTTCGCTCACATCAGTGTGTTTGATCGACAACAAAACCGTCGCCCCGAAATTGCCGATAGGGTTTTGTATCGGGAAGCCCCGGATGACTCAGGCAGGCGGCGTTTGGCGTATGCCTCACTCAAAGGTGTAGAGCGAGAGCCGCCTGGCGCGGCTTTAGGGATACTCACCAAAACCCGCCCCCCGCAAATCAGTGCCTTGATTTGCGTCCCGCTGGTTCTGTCTTCTTACATCATCTGGCATTTCAATAACCCTCTGCCGCTGATGTCGTATGTGTTCCTGAGTATTTTGACCATGGTCTTGTATGGCTTCGACAAGCGCCATGCGATACAGGGCGATTGGCGGATCCCGGAGCTGTACATCCACATACTTGAAATCATGGGCGGGTGGCCGGGTTCGTTGATTGCCCAGATCGATTTCAGCCACAAAACCCGCAAAAGCCCTTATCGCCGTCGTCTGCGGCTTATCATCGTCGCCCATGGTGTCGCCTGGGCGGCATTCTTGAGTTATCACCTCTGGCCCCGGTTCTCGGGGTAGTGGGTGGTAACCGGAGCAGGCCTCGTGGGCAGTGAGGACTGGTACGTTTCATGCCAGATAGCACACACACTAACCCCGGAGTACCCACCATGGCTTCCCCCAATCTGATACCCACCACCACACCGCTCTCTAGCCCTGTCATGCCTGTTAACCCTGTCGATGCGCCGTCAGCAGGTGGGGACTCGGCTGATTTCCATGCCGCCTTGTCGGCCAAACTGGAGGATGGACGCACAGCGGATGCCCGTTCATTGGCTACAGAACCCGACAAGGCTGGCGTAGGTTCTGACCGCCTGGCCGAGACGAGCGACTCTCCCCCAACGGCCCAACCGGCGGTTGAGTCGGCGGTGCGGTCGTTTTTTTCCTACGCGCAAAGCCTGGGATTCAACCCGCCGGGTGATATTCTCGAAGGCGTGAGTGACGGATTATCGGCGGAGGCCTGGCCGGAAGGGGGCGAACCCCAAACCGATGCCGGTTTTATGGCGAGTCACCCGGCAGAGACCACCGAACACGATGACAGCACCCGTACAGCACTGGGTTCTTCTGCCTCACCGGATACGGCGGCACGTATGGCCATGATGATGGGATTATCCGCGCCTCTGGTTCCCGTTCTAAACCCACTGATATCGCCACAGGCGGCCTCTTCCGACCCAGGCCTGGTTTCGGCGAGCAGCACGGCGCAAACGGCTTCGGTGTCTATGGATGCTGCCGGGCCATTGGCCACCAACCCGGAAGCCTTGTCTGGCGTTTCGGGTTTGATGGCGACAGAAGCGGCGGGTGATGCCGGTGGGGTGGGTTCATTCGCGGTCGGTCTTGGGCAAAATCTGCAAGCTGCCGGGCCATTGGCCACTAATCCGGAAGCCTTGTCTGGCGTTTCGGGTTTGACGGCGACAGAAGCGGCGTCGGACATCCCCGGTTTGATGGCGACCGAAGCCAGCGTTGAAATTTCCTTTACCCGCACTACGGTCGCGTCCACCGAGACCGGAACGGCCATTTCCGCTACGCCCTCTGTCCTCAACCCACAAGGCCCGGCGGCAGAGTCGCAGACCGGCCTGCCGGGCGTGTCGCCTGAATTCGATGCCGCTTCGGCAGCGTCTGTCACCGCAACCGGGCCAGTGCCTGCTCTGGTCACGCCTACGCCAGGTGACGCAGAGACTACGCACCCTGACGAGGTGGAGCCGAATGTTTCCGCGCCCGATGCGACGCTGACTTCCGCCGACGCGATTCTCTCGGCGAATGGACTGGCCGCGCCGCAAGCGGCCAAGGTAGAACCTGGGCCTGTGTCCAGCCAGGGTGCAGTGCAAACGCCTGTGGGTGATCCTGGCTGGCCGGACGATTTGGGTGAGCAAGTCCACTGGATGCTGGACAAGACCATCCAAAATGCCGACATCAGGCTGAATCCTCAGCATTTAGGGCCGTTGCAGGTGCATATTCGTATGGAAAACAACCAGATGAGCATTCAGTTTTCGTCCGAACACGCCGCCGTCCGGGATGCACTGGAGGCGGCCAGCCCGCAGCTTAAGGAGATGCTGGCCAATCAGCAGATTACCGTGAACGATGTATCCGTAAACACCCCTACGCCCGGTCGCCAGGAGAGCAGCAACTTCATGGCCGGGTTTGATCGCCAGCCCCGCTCCCCTTATCAACAGGACGACGCGCCAGGATCAACCCGCTCCCGCCTGGTTTCAGACGAGGACGACACCACGGCAAACATCAGCGTCATCCCGTCGAGTTCCAGCCGTTCCATCAGCCTCTATGCCTGATCAGGCCAGGGTGATGACCAGTCGGTTCTGCTGACCCGGTTTGAGGTGAGCATCCATTTCAGCCCGGGCCAGCCACACCCCGCCGTTTCGATAAGGATGAGACAAACGGCAAAACGCCAGCGTCATCCCGTTTAGCTCTAAACGCTCAGGGGCATAGCCTTGGGCACCGACGCGATAGCACAGGTGCAAGGCCTGAGCATTCCACATCAGTTCAACTTCCAGTCCGTCCAGACGGCCAGGCATGACCGGGTCGATGATGATCCGATCACATTCCTGTCTGAGTCCTAACCAGCATTCGCGTATCAGCCTGCACGCAATACCGGCCCCGCTGGAATAAATCCGCCACCCCCCCTCCAAAGCCACTTCGCCCCTGGCAATCCGCTCGTATTCGGCTGAAGCCTCGTAGCGATCGGCAAACGCCGCATCCGAACTCGAATAGTAGCAATTCGCCTGACGTGGCCTGGCACTCTGGATTTGTTCCTGCACATCAATGGGAACCGCCAGACACAAAGCCTTGAAAAAGTCATCGGCCCTGCCGACATGCGCCAAGGCTTCGGCGTAGCGTAGATGAGCATGGGTATACATCAGGCCGATTTCCCGGCCGAAATAAGCCGCACTCTCGGCCCGTTGAAAAAATTGCTGTGGCCCACCCCGATACGGCGATGGCCGGTCGAACAAACGCACACCGTCCGGGCCGCTCAAGCTGCGTTCGATCAATGCCAGATGGGTGGAGACTTCGTCTGCGGTCAGCAGGTCAGTCAGCACGGCGTGAATCATGGGCAACACGCTGTAGCGCAGGCCGGTGCGGGTGTCGCGGGGATGAACCAGATAGTCGATGTGGTCGGTGTCGGCGAACCAGGCAAAACCGGCGAGCAGGCCATCCACCAGCAAATACCGGCGAAAATCGGCACGTATCCGGGCGGCATCGGCTTCGAGTGGCAGAGCCAGGTCGGGTTGGCCCAGCCTGTGGTACGCCTCTGCCAGAGTCGTCAGGGTTTGGTAGTGCAGCGTCACCGTCCAGGTGCTGCATAACTGTTCGCGCATGGTGGGATCGACCGGTTGCAGTGAGTCGTTCCAGTCACCATGACCATAGGCCGCCAGTCGGGTGTTGGGGATGCGCCGTTCGGCCATGAGGCTAAAGGCGCGTTCGATATGCGTGGCGATGGGGGCGTGTTCGGCCTGATCCGGCCCTGAAGGATGATGGAAGGGGACAGAGGCCTCCAGAAACGAGCCATCCCCACTGGCCAGCAGGTAGCGGGCCGTAGCCAGCACCGGCCAGAACACGATGTCGCCGTGAGAATCCCCCGGACGGATGTGGCGTTCCCGCTCGAAAAACATAAACCATTGCGGCCAGTCCCCATCGGGGTTTTGTGCGGCAAAAACCCGCAGTAACACCTCTCGCACCGGTGCCGTATGACCCGCTGCCAGCAGCAGTTCCACAGGGCCTTGCGTCACATCACGCACACCCCAACCGCCGCCGGAGAACTGTTCCAGCCCTCTGGGCGATAGATAGTGAATCAGCGCGTTGTGGGTTAACCACGGCTGTATGGCCTGAAGGGCCGTGAGCCTGCGGGCGGTGGTGGGTTCGGAGATTCCACTGAAACGGGCCGCATGGGCCTGGTAGAACGCGGTGGCGGAGTTCTCGTTTTCAGCAGGCAGCGGTGACCCGCTCACCAACTGACCCGTGATGCGGCAATCCACCCGCCGGGTCGGCCCAATCGCCACACACACCCAGGGTTGTTGGCGGGAGCGGCCATCCTCAAAGAGTAACTCATCCCCCCTCACGTCGAGGATCGGGGTTGAGGGGGCGAAATCCATACGAAACGAACCATTCGGAAAACGCTGGCCCAGTTCGGTATGGGGTTGGGTGCGGAAGACCAGGCCCGCACCCTCACGCTCAAACGCAACCGGCCCGGGCCAGGCACCGTCGTCTCCGTTCAGGGCAACCGACTGGCACAACAGAAAAGCCTTGGGCGTTCCTTCCATGATTTCCAGGCTGAGATCCAGCGCATGAGTCGCCCAACCGGCCCGGTTACTGACGACCAGCAAACCGCCTGACCAGCGGTAATACCAGTGGCAGGCGTTGGGTGTCATGGCAAAGGCCGAAGGCAGGTCGAGCAAGTGATACGCCTGATCGAGTTTGATGAATACACGCTGTCCGTGTGCGCGGAACAGGCTTAGATAGCTGCGGGTGGTGGACAGCCACCGGTTGATGCTGACATGCCCTTGAGTCAGCAAAGCGTTAAAAACACCGCCCATCCACACGGTAGAGGTCAGGGCGGCTTCATCGGGCGTTAACCCCGAACCCGTACGGAGGATATGCCCGTGTGGCCGCAACACCCTAAGCTCCTTGGTTTTCAGCACTACGTGGGTTTCAGTGCCGGTAAAAAACGACAGAAGCTGGTTTTGATCCCGCTCAATGGCGTGCCAGTCGGAACCGAACAGGCGGTGCAGTTCAGGTTCATCCAGATCAAGACTGGCCAGCACGGACACAGGGCTAAACCGTGTGGCAACCGGAGCAAGCCCCGCGCCTGCTGAATACTCCTTGGGACAAGCTTCCGGCAGGGCGAGGGTATGTTCGGCCCAGGCTTGATCGGCGGGGTGGCTGGCTTCAGGATGATCCGCCCGATAACACCCCAGAAAACCGCCTTGCCAGGTGGCACCGGCCGGTACGGTCACCGGACGCTCGGCCAGCATGGCGAGGGTATGTTCGTGCTGTAGCCGCTGATTCGGGCAATCCAGCGTGTACAACATACGCGGCGACTGGCCCGAACGCGCCGCCAAACCGTGTACCTGTAGCGCGTCGGTGGCATATCCCCCGGCATGGCCCAGGGAACCCAGCATCAGCCAGGGGTAGCGTCCGTCCACTGGCTGATTTTGCCTGAAAGCCAGTGTCCAGCCGTGGGACTCGTGCCACAGCGGTGTGCAATCCACATATTGGCTGACGTAGTACTCGTTCAGCCTGAGTGAGCCGTATTGAGCC
>JBPCSC010000530.1:0-2815 GCA_051007495.1 Methylococcaceae bacterium
GCTGGAGATAATGCCTCTCTTGAACAGCAGTTTACACAAATGACACATATCTTTGTCATTGATTCTAGCTACAAGGGATATAAAAACATTTACGGACGAAACTCTAATGCCTGGGAAATGCAATGGCATGGAAAAGAGTCAGTCAATTTTTATGTGGGTAGTTCAGAGCAAAGCGGCAGTAGCAATAATTTGCCAATGGATGGTAAAGCCCGAATTGCAGTAGTCGCGTACAACGACACAAGTAATACATTAACGTATGCAGTCAATGGAACGGCCTCTTCCCTGGTGAGTAATAACACGACTGCCCAAAGCATCCCGGCCAGCGCCAATGATTTTTATATAGGGGCAAGGATGGGGAGCAGTGAATTTTTCAAAGGCGACATGATGGAATTGATGATGTTTTCGCGCCAGTTGACCAGTGCTGAAATTCAATCCATTCAAAATTATTTGGCTGGTAAATGGGGTATTACCGGAAGCAATTTGCAACCAGTGTTGGTTGATGTCGATACCGGCGATACCATCACCTATAGCCTCAAGAGCGGTAATAACGACGATGCCGGATTACTCAATATCAATACCGCGACCGGTGCCGTAACCCTCAAAACTTCAGCCGATTATGAAACTAAAAATAGTTATAGCTTTACTGTCGTAGCCACTGATGCCGGAGGATTGACAGCGGAAAAGGCCGTAACGGTATCCGTCACCAACGTCAATGAGGCCCCCTCAGCCGGTGGCACCGTAACCGTAACCGCCGCAGGCAGCAGCAATGCAGTCAGCATTCTCGAAGATGCCGCTCCCGGCACTGCGGCCAACATTCGTCTGACGCCACCCACCCAGAGCGACCCTGATGCGGGAGATACCGCCAACCAGATACGGATCATGTCCGTCACCGGCGGTACTCTAACCCAGGCGGGCGGTACGGCCATCAACCTCGGTGCTTCCGGCACGCTGCTCACTCTCAGCAACAGCACAGGCACGGGCTCACTGGATCTGGTCTTTACCCCCAGCAGCAACCGCGACACCGCCGCGACGTTCAGCTATGTGATGGTGGATGATAGTGGGGTTAATTCAACGGCTTCTACTGCGACCATCAATATCACGCCGGTGAATGATGCGCCGTCAGCAGGTGGCGCAGTAACAGTGACCGCAGCGGGCAGTAACGCGGCGGTCTCCATTCTGGAAGATTCCACATCCACCACAGCCAATATTCGCTTATTACCACCGACTCAAAACGATGTTGATACAGGAGATTCAGCCAATCAGGTACGCATCATTTCGGTTACAGGCGGTACTCTGACTCAGGCTGACGGAACGTCCATCACCCTCGGTGCTTCCGGTACTATCCTCACACTCAGCAACAGCAGCGGTACGGGTTCACTGGAACTGGTTTTTACTCCCGATCATGATCGGGATACAGCAGCCAATTTCAGTTACGTCATGGTCGATGATAACGGGATTAATTCGACCGCATCGACGGCCACCATACCCATGACGGGAGTACCTGATGCGCCAGTCGCTTATGTAGATAGCAAGACGACGAATGAAGACACCCCATTCAGTGCGTCTGTACCCACTGCGACGGATGTCGATTCCTTGCCGGAGGTGCAGGAAACGGGGGCTATTACTTATTCACTTGCCAATAAAACTTATTCCTTTAACAGTGGGAGCGGTACGAGCAATGAATACGGTGTTAATGTTTCCAGTGGCGGCAGTGGTTTTGCATCGATTCAAGCGATGGCAAATGCTTTTCAGCAACATGCCTCTTACGGCAGTTTACCTTATACCATCAGCGTTAATACCGCTGGTAATGGCCTCAGACTAACATTCAAAACCGTAGGTGATTTTTCAACCCGCTTACTGGAACAATGGGGAGATAATGGGGTTTCATTGACCAATGTCACGCCCGTCCCCAGTTTTACGTATGCGCTCGAAAATAGCGTTGCAACGGGCAAAGGAACCTTGGTGTTTAATACGAACGGTGCTTATACGTTCAATCCAGGTTCTGACTTCAATGCCCTCGCGCCGGGCCAAAGCTCTACCGCTTCATTTAGCTACAAGGCAATGGATTCAACCGGACTTTCCAGCACGCCACAAACCATTACGATCACGGTAACGGGTGTTAATGATGCACCGTTTGCCGGTAACGATAATGCCAGTGCTTACGAAGCCGGGGGAGTTAACAATAGTGTGGCGGGAGTTAATCCAGTCGGAAATGTGCTGGCTAATGATACCGATGTGGATACCAGTCAGAATGCATTATGGATTAGCGCGGTGCGTACAGGTTCAGTGGAAGGTGCAGGTACCGCAGGGACACTCGGTAATCCCTTGGTCGGAAGTTATGGTTCCCTCACACTGGCAACTGATGGCAGTTATACCTATACGGTTGATAATACCAATTCTGTGGTGAATGCGTTGCCTGTTGGTGGCGTTTTAACCGATAGCTTTAACTATACGGTCAGTGATGGAAACTTGACGGATACCGGCGTGTTGAATGTCACTATCAATGGGGCTAACGATGCGCCTGTGCTCATCTCGGGGGCGACCAGCACCGTGGCCGAAAACGCTGCCACCAGCACCGTGATTTATGCCTCTGCCGAAGGGTTCAGACCAACCAGTCTAAATGATCTGGTTTTCTGGTTTGACGGCAATGATCCTCAGGGAACAGGCGCGGTAACACCTGGCACCTTGACGACCTGGGTGGATAAAAGTGGAAATGGCAATAGTGTGACTCAGACTAATTCGGCCTCTCGTCCTGTTGTGACAACATTGGGCAGCAAGTACGTTGTCACTTTTGATGGAAACGATACCCTAACTG
>JBPCSC010000531.1:0-9868 GCA_051007495.1 Methylococcaceae bacterium
GCCAGCGACCTCGCCACCAGCCTGAGCCTCACCCCCCACGCCAGCCGCAGTGCCGGTTACGTGCAATCCGACAGCGACGGCAGCGGCCTGGGCACACAAGGCTGGACATTCAGCAAACCCGACAACTTTTTCGACTTCCTCGCCGCCGGCGAAACCCTGACCGCCGTCTACACCGTCACCTTCACCGACAAACAAACCCAAACCGGCGTCACCCAACAAGCCGCCACCGTGTCGCAAGATGTGACCATCACGGTGACGGGGACGAACGACAGCCCGACGGTTACAGCCAACACCTTGGCGGAACTGGCTCATGTCAGCGGGCAAAGTACCGCGCAGACGGTGACGGGTGCTATCGGTTTGTATGCAGACACTCAGACACCCAGCGTTTCAGGTTCAAGCCCCAGTCTGGTGTGGTCGGGTGGAGTGCTGGCGAGCACGCCCACGCTGAACTTCGCGCTCAACACCATCACCACTTCCGGCGGACTCATCAGCCAACCCTGGACCTTCAGCGCGGCCGACTCCAGCCTGGATTTCCTGGCCGATGGCCAAACCCTGACGGCCACCTACGGCATCACCCTGGGCGGCAATCAAAGCAGCCAGAATGTCGTCATCACCATGCTGGGCCGTAACGACCTGCCCAGTTTGACGGCTCCCACTACCCCAGCCAGTTACGTCGATACCCACGCAGCCAACACCTTTAGCGCGGTGACCGGCACGCTGACCGCCAGCGATCCCGATGCCGGTACCACAATCAGTTATGGCATTCTGGGCAGCAACACCGCCAGCTTGATTGGCGGCTACGGCACGCTCACGGTCAACACCGACACCGGTGCCTACACCTACACCCCCAATGCCGCAGCCATCAATGGCTTACCGGCCAGTGCCAGTGTGAGTGACCTCTTCACGCTGACCGCCAGCGATGGGGTGTTGATGGATAGAAAAACGCTGACGATCCCCCTGACCGGCGCGAACGATGAGCCCATCGGGGCGGTCACCCTCAGCGGCACGGCTCAAACCGGGCAGGTTCTGACCGCCAACACCGGCAGCATTCAGGATGCCGACGGTTTGGGGGCATTTAGCTACCAGTGGCAAAGTGCGGCCAGCGCATCCGGCACATACAGCGATATCACCGGGGCCACCAGCAGCACCTACACACCCACCCACGCGGTTTTTGGGCAACACCTCAAAGTCAAACTCAGCTATACCGACGGCGGCGATGCCACAGAAACCCTTTACAGCAGTGCCACCACGGCGACCACCCTGGGCACCACCGCCCCCAGCTTCAGCGGTGGGATCAATGCCGGTCTCAATGTGGCGACCCATGCCAGTGCCACGGTCATTACCAACACCTTGCTGCACGCAGTTGATCCTGACCAAGCCAACTCAGCCCTCACCTACACCCTGACCAGCCTGCCCACCCTGGGCACACTGGCCAAGAGTGCAGCGACCCTGAGCGAGGGGAGCAGCTTCACCCAGGCCGACATCGACGCGGGGCTGGTCACGTACACGCCCAGTGCCGAAGCCAGCGGCAATGACAGCTTCAGATTCGATCTTTCCGACGGTGCCAGCGGCAGCCTGACCCAACAATACTTCGGCATCAGCATAGGCCATAGCAACACCGCACCCACCGGAACGCCCACCGTTGAGACCACCGCAAGCCGTGGCCAAACCCTGACGGTCGACACCTCCACCCTGGCTGATGTCGATGGACTGGGTTCATTCAGCTACCAATGGCAAGCGTCCGCCAACGGCACATCAAACTGGAGCAACATCAGCGGCGCGACCGGTGATACTTACACCGTAGGAAACTACGCCGGACAATCCCTCCGGGCTGAAGTGAGTTATGTCGATGCGGGCCGGACGAGCGAGACGCTGGACAGCACCGCGATCACGATAAACGCCAACGAAACGCCCGTTTTGAGCGTTCCCGCCACGCTCACCCTGATCGACATCACCCCAGCCACGACCGACACTTTCCCCATCCGAACCGGGATGCTCACGGCTACCGATGCCAACACCGGCGACACCCTGAGCTATGGCATTAGCAGTGGTGCCACGGCCACGGCCAGCACCACTCTTGAGGGTCTGGCGTACAACACCGTCAAAACCGGAACCTACGGCAACCTGTATCTCAACAGCACCACGGGGTTTTACGCCTACGTGCCGAATGCGAGCGCGATCAACGCCCTGGATCGTGATACCACTACAACCGAAACCTTCACCGTCACCGCCAGTGACGGTCTGGCCACGGCCAACCAAACCCTGACCGTCAACCTCAAAACAGCCGCCGCCCAGCCTGAGTCTCTCAGCTATGCCTCGGCGGGCAGCGTGACGGAATCCTCAGGCACTGCCAATAGCAGCAGCACCCAAACCACCGGCACGATTCGTTTCGCCGATGTCGACCTTAACGACACGCACAGCCTCACGAAAACCGTCCACAGTCTGGCCTGGTCGGGCGGCACGCTTACAGCCGATCAAACCACCCAGTTCACCAACGCCTTTACCCTGGTCACCAAAACCGACAGCACCGCCACGGGTGCAGGCACGCAAACCTGGCAATTCAGCGTCACCGACAGCACGCTCGATTTCCTCACCGCCGGTGAAACCCTGACGGCGATCTACACCGTCACCGTCGCCGACAACCAGGCCAGCACGGTGGCCAAGGATGTGCTCATCACCGTCAATGGCCGTAACGATGCCCCGACCCTAAGCACCGCCACCGTCACCGGCAGTTACACCGAAGCCGCAGCCACCAGCCAATCACTGGTTCTGGCCAGTCAAAACGGCGCGATAGGCTTCACCGATGTCGATCTCAACGACACCCACAACGTCACCGAAACCGTAGCCAGCCTGAACTGGTCAGCGGGCAGCCTGAGCGCGGCCCAACAAGCGGTTCTGACCTCCGCCTTCCGCCTCGGAACCCTGAGCGACAGCACCGGAACCGGCGCAGGCACCCAGCCCTGGACCTTCCAAACCCCGGATCAAACCTTAGACTTCATGTCAGCCGAGCAAACCCTGACGGCGGTTTATGCCGTCAAAATCACGGACAGCCAGGGCAGCAGCACGACCCAAAACGTCACCGTCACCCTCACCGGAGCCAACGACAGCCCGGTGGGATTCAATGATGCAGCGGTAGCGGTGGAACAAGGAGGGATAGCCAATGCCACAGCGGGGACTAATCCAACAGGCAATGTGCTGAACAATGATACGGATGTGGATAGCGGCGATACCCGAACGGTAAGCGCGATCACTGGCGGGACGCCAGGACAAGCCAAGGCCGGTACTTATGGCAGCCTGACCCTCAACAGCGACGGCACCTACACCTACACCGTCAATAACGCCAACGCAGACGTACAAGGACTCCGCAGCCCCGCCAACACCCTGACCGACAGTTTCATCTATACCGTCCGCGACGCAGGCGGCCTGACCGACACCGCCACGCTTACCGTTACCATCACAGGCCGTAACGATAATCCGGTGGGTGTAGACGACACGGCCACGGCGACAGAGGCCGGAGGCGTTAATAACGGCACGGCAGGAACCAACCCAACCGGCAATGTCCTCACCAACGATACTGATGTGGACAGTGGGGATACCAGGACGGTTACCGGCATCAGAACCGGACTTGAATCAACAACCAGCGACACGACTACAGGAACCGTCGGCAGCAGCTTGACCGGCACTTATGGCAGCCTGACCGTAAATGCCGATGGCAGCTACATCTACACCGTAGACAACAGCAACACCACCGTACAGGCCCTGCAAACCGGGCAAGCATTGACCGACTCGTTCACCTACACCGTCCGCGACACAGGCGGCCTGACCGACACCGCCACGCTTACCGTCACCATCACAGGCCGTAACGATAATCCGGTCGGTGTGGACGACACGGCCACGGCGACAGAGGCCGGAGGCGTTAATAACGCCACGGCCGGGGTTGACCCAACCGGCAATGTCCTCACCAACGATACTGATGTGGACAGTGGGGATACCAGGACGGTTACGGCGGTGCGTTTGGGAGAAACCGAGGGCAGCGGCACGGTAGGGACAGTGGGAAGTGCGCTGATCGGCACGTACGGTACGCTCACCCTGGCGAGCAACGGTGCTTATACCTACGCGGTCAACAACAGCACGAGTGCGAGTCAGGCACTGGCCGCCGGGGAATCGGCAATTGATACATTCAATTACACCGTAACCGATGCCGGTGGTTTAACGGATACAGCGGTATTGAGGATCACGGTGAACGGCAGTAATGATGCGCCGACGGTCATCCCGGGCCTGCCGGGTGGCCTACTGGCTCAGTATTACATCAACACCGGTACTAGCGGGGATTTCACCAGCGGAACGCTGCACACCACCCGAATTGATTCTCAACTTAATTTTGCAGACGGAGTATGGAACGGGGCTTTACCTTCAAACGTTGCCAATGCGAATGAACATTTCGCCGTCCGCTGGACTGGGTATTTAATCGCACCAGCCAGTTCGTTTACATTTTATGCCAGTCACGATGATGGGTTTAGAATATGGTTTAATAACTCCACCGCTACACCCAGTTATACGAACTGGAATCTTCAAGGTGCCAGTTTATACAATAGTAATTATCAGGTCACTGGCCTGACTCCCGGCCAGGCGTACCCGATCAAGGTAGAAATGTATGAAAATGGTAGCGGTGATGCCATGCAACTGTTCTGGCAATATACCGGTGTAAGCACTCAACTGATTCCCTCATCTGCATTCCGATCCGACGCTGGTACATACTCACTTGCTGAAACAGCTAGCACCACTGACAATTCCACGAATTTACAGACTACCGGAACCATTTACTTTCAGGATGTTGATCTTAGCGATACCCATACCGCAACCCCGACGCTAACCAGCCTGAGTTATACCAACTTTGCCAGTTTCACAGACAATCAGAAAACGGCACTCAACACAGCCATAACCAATGCTTTAGGTAATGGCCTGAATATGGCCACTACCTTACCCGCCACATTACCGGCCACTGGCAATATCAGCAGTTTCACACTCGGAACCAAAACCGACAGCACCGGAACCGGCCAGGGTACTCAACCCTGGACATTTACCAAACCCGATTCTGCATTTGATTTCCTGGCGGCGGGAGAAACAGTGGCGGCGGTGTATACCGTAACCATCAAGGACAATCAAAATGCTGAGGTCACACAGGATGTAACGGTCACGATTACCGGTACTAACGATGCTCCTGATATTACTGTCGGTGATAACAACAGTGCCTCGGCTACGCTGACTGAAACCAGCGATGGCAATGGAATCAGCACAACCGGGGTGAATACATCCGGCACTCTGACTGTCACCGATGTCGACATAACCAATACGGTTACCGCCAGCGTATTATCGGTAGCGACCAGTGGCACGACGACTGGCCTGATACCCAATAACGCTAGCTTGCTGGCCATGATGTCTGTCAGTCCTGCCAATATTATTGGCAACAGCATCACCACAGCCCCGCTGACCTGGACATTTAACTCCGGCAGTGAAGCCTTCAATTACCTGGCAACCGGACAAAACCTGACGCTGACCTATACCTTAAAGGCGACCGATAGTAACGCCACACCGGCAAGCGATACTCAGGCTGTAGTCATCAAAATTACCGGCACCAACGATGCCCCGATTGGAGTAGACGATACCGTAGCCGCCACCGAAGCCGGTGGCATTAACAACGGCACGGCAGGAACCAACCCAACCGGCAATGTCCTCACCAACGATACTGATGTAGACGCCACCGATACCAAAACCGTCACCGAGATAAGAGAAGCGGCTGCGGGCAGCATGACTTCCGTCACGAGTGGCACCACCAGTTCCAATGGCCAGGTTCTGGCCGGCACTTATGGCAGTCTGAAGATAGGCGCAGACGGCAGCTATGCGTACACCGTAGACAACAGCAACACCACCGTACAGGCCCTGCAAACCGGGCAAGCATTGACCGACTCGTTCACCTATACCGTCCGCGACACAGGCGGCCTGACCGACACCGCCACGCTTACCGTCACCATCGCAGGCCGTAACGATGCCCCCGTAACCGGGGCGGACACCAGTGCTGTGACCGAACTCGATACCCTGTCAGTCGCCGTGAATGGGGTGCTGGCCAACGACA
The DNA here is from genome assembly GCA_051007495.1 of Methylococcaceae bacterium. GTDB lineage: Bacteria > Pseudomonadota > Gammaproteobacteria > Methylococcales > Methylococcaceae > CAIVXW01. Next base: position 6,134 of record JBPCSC010000531.1, read on the forward strand.
GCGACCGGGAATCACAAGCCCTCACCGTAACCGGCATTTTGTCCGGCACGTCCGGTACGGCGACAGCGGTCAGTTCGGGTACGGCAGGTGTCGTCACCAATGGCTACGGCACACTCACCCTGTACGCCGATGGCCACTACAGTTTTATTGCCAATGGCACTGATGCCATCGCCCTGGCTGAAGGCGTTACCCAACCGGTCGTGTTCACCTACACGGCCTCCGATGGTATGGATGTCAACACCAATACCCTCACGATTACCATTACCGGCATCAATAATTATCCGGTCATTACCCAGGCACACACCACCGCCAGTTATACGGAACAAGGCACGGCCGTCACACTCGACTCCGGCATAGTATTGAGTGATACCGACAGTACTCAACTCTCCAGCGCACGCATCAGCATTTCCAGTGGTTACACAGCAGGAGATGTGCTGGGGTACACAATACCTGCGGGCAGTGGTATTAGCGGCAGTTATGCAAGTGGTACGCTGAATTTCACCGGTACATCTTCCCTGGCTAATTACCAATCCACTCTGGCATCAATCACTTACTCCAGTACCTCGGATGATCCGACCCAAACTTTCACCACCCGTACCATTAACTGGCAGGTTAAAGACGATCCCACCAATAATCTTTCGATTGCCGGAACGAATACTACATTGACGGTAATACCGGTGAATGATGCGCCGGTATTCAATCCGGTTGGCTACAGTACTGGAATACAGTTTCATTGGTTTGCCTATAGCGGCAATATGTCATCAAGTGCGTACATAGATGGCGTTGCCGAGTTGAAAACCAGTAATACCCGCAGCACATTTTATCTGAACGACAACATCTTACAAGCTGAAGTCAATCAACAAGATTTGGTTTTTGTACGTGCCTACGCCAACCTGGTTATCCCTGATGTTTCCGGTTCAACCTATCAACTCAATCTTAGAACATACAGCGATGATGGTGTTCAGGTTTGGGTGAATGCCGGTTCTGGCTATACCTCGGTTATATCCAATCGCTCAGATCATGGAGGGACTTATGATACCGGTAGCATACAGGTTCCAGACAATTCCATCATTCCCATCGAAGTCGAGTATTGGGAAAATGGCGGCGGGGCCGTACTGGATGTGCAATGGGGTGGTAGTAGCGGGGGGACTAATTATGTGAGTATTCCTGCCAGTTCATTGGTTTATGTCACTACAGCCACACACATCTTTACGGTAACTGAAGATGTCGCAAGCAATCTGGTGTTTACTGGCACCAATCTGTTCAGTGATGTCGATAACAGTACTCTGACAGTCACTCTGGCAATAGACGATGGAACGATAGTCGGCACTACGGCAAGTGGTATCACCATAGGCGGAACGGCGACGGCGCGAACATTTACCGGAACCCCGGCCCATCTCACCAGTTACTTTACTACTAGCGGCAATGTCACTTACCAGACTGCACAGGATAATAATGTATCCAGAACGCTGAATATCGATGTTTCAGATGGCACTGACCACACATCTACCAACTACACGGTTAATATAACACCGGTTAATGATGCGCCGGTATTCACTGCTACCCCAACGCCCATCAGCCTGACTGACACTGCAGCCGTCGATACCTTTGCCAATCAAACCGGTACCTTATCGGCCAGTGATATAGACAGCACCACATTAACTTATGGCATCGGTTCAGGTAACAGTACTACAACGACAATAAACAGCCTGAGCTATAACCTTTCCAAAGGGGGTACTTACGGCACTCTTTATCTGCAAACCAGTAACGGCAATTACGTATTCGTTCCCAATGCCACCGCCATCAATGCCCGGAGTGCCAATACTTCGGAAACCTATACTCTAACGCTCAGTGACGACAGTCTTACTACCAGCAATACGCTTACGGTGAACATCACGGGGGCAAACGATGCGCCGGTGCTGACGGATGCCAGCTATACCCTGAGCAACGCCACAGAAGACACACCCTATACCATTTCATACAACACCCTGCTAAACACGGTTCTGGCTTCGGATGTGGATAATGCGAGCAGGTCATTTCTGGTCAGCGGCATCAGTTCAGGCACGCTCAGCAAATCCGGGGTGGCCGTCACAGCGGGTTCGACTGTCATCAGCAGCGGCGAAAGTCTGGTCTGGACACCGGATACCAACGCCAACGGCACTTTGGCCGCCTTCACGGTAAAAGCCTATGATGGCGTGCTGAGTTCTGCCAATGCCGCCACCATCAATGTCTCTGTGGCTGCCGTCAATGACGCACCGGTACGCACGGCAGGTACGCTGAGCGCGATTACGGTCAACGAAGACAGTGCCAGTGCGGCGACCTCGCTCGGTTTGGCAGGGATTACCTACGGCCCGGGCGGAGGATCGGATGAAACCGGTCAAACCGTGACGGCCACGATCACCGGCATCCCCTCATTCCTGACCTTGTGGAAAAGTGATGGCGTGACACAGGTCACAGCCAATACCAGCCTGACGTTGAGCGAATTGCAGGGCTTGACCTACAAAACCGTGGCCAATGCCAATGGCACGGGTACTATCACCTGGACGGTGACCGACAACGGCAGCAGTGTTTCACCCAACATCAACACCCTGACGGAAAGCCTGTCTGTGACCGTCAATGCGGTGAATGACGCGCCCATTGCCAGCGGCAGTGCCACCTTGTCTGCCATCGCGGAAGACACCACCAACCCTCCCGGTGCAACCGTCAGCAGCCTGTTTGCCGGTAACTTCAGCGACAGCACCGATGCCGTCAGTAATGGCAGCAGTGCCAACACCTTGGCCGGTATCGCCATCAACAGCTATACGAATGACAGCAGCAAGGGTGCCTGGCAATACAGCAGCGATGGCTCGACGTGGACTGCGTTGAGTAGCGTGACAGGCGACGCAACCGCCATCGTCCTGAAAGCAGCGGACTTTCTGCGCTTCGTCCCCGCTCTCAATTACAACGGATTTGCCCCGACACTCACGGCCCGCCTGATAGACAGCAGCACCACGATCAGCACGACCGGGGGAACGCTGAATGTCAGCAGCAACGGCGGGACTACGGCCTATTCCAGTGCTACGGTGACGCTGAATGAAACCATCACTGCGGTGAATGATGCGCCTGGCTTCACCAAAGGTGCTGATCAAACCATAGATGAAGATGCCGGGACTCAGACGGTTGCTGGCTGGGCTACGTCCATCAGTACAGGGCCGTCCAATGAATCATCTCAAACCGTCAATTTCATCGTCAGCAACAGCAATAACGCACTGTTCAGCGTACAACCCACCATCAATGCCTCTGGCAATCTCGTCTACACCCCGGCCAGCAACGCCAATGGCACGGCCACGGTGACAGTGCAAGCGCATGATACGGGCGGAACCAGCAACGGTGGTGTCGATACCAGCGCGGCTCAGACGTTCAGCATTACCGTTAATCCGGTGAATGATGCGCCGGTGATGGGTGTTGGTCTTAGCAATATCAGCGTGGCCAATGCCAGTTTTGAGACGGGAAGTGCATTGAGTCAGGGTTGGGAAAAATTCACCGATTTAGCAAGTCAGATTGTCAAGGATTCCTGGACTTACGCTGCATCGTCATATGGAGCAGGGGTCGCAAAGGCACGTTCTCCCTGGTATACACCGGATGCCCCGGATGGGGTCTGGGCTGCTTTCGTTCAGATGCAGGGCAGTATTTCACAGACTCTCAATTTACCAGGGGCAGGTACTTATCTCATCAGTTTTTACGTGGTTTCCAGAG
>JBPCSC010000532.1:0-9917 GCA_051007495.1 Methylococcaceae bacterium
TACATTTCTGGTCGCTTTGGTTGATTGTCTATAGGTAACAAGATGAATAAATCACAGGATTTACGTACTGAAGAACATCCGGTCTCCGCACATACTAGCCGTGTATATGATGAAGAGTTGGCCAGCCTTAGGGCTTCAGTATTGGAATTAGGTCAGGAGGTTTTGCTGCAAGCAAGAAATAGCTTGGAAGCTATTGTCAATAAGGATGTAGATTTGGCCCGTTCCATTTTTCAAGCTGAAAATGCAGTAAACGCCAGTGAACTTGAGATTGATGCAAGAGTGGTGGCAACCATCGCTAGACGAGGTCCGGTTGGGAGTGATCTGAGACTGATCATTTCTGTTTCCAAGGAGGTTGTTGATCTGGAAAGAATAGGGGATGAGGTCGCCAAAATAGCCGGTATAGTCGGTAGTATATTTGGCTCTAATAATTTGGTGCCCAACCACGAACTGATTCGCTGTGTTCACCAAATGGGTACTCTTGCAATTAATACTTTGGATAAGGCTATCAAGATATATGATGCGCTGGATGAGGTAGGTGCAAGAGAACTAAGAGGTGAAAATCATCTGTTGGAAGATGCATTTCAGGACGGGATAAGACATTTGGTGACCTACGTCATGGAAGATTCAAGAAATATCGGTTTTAGGGTTAATATGGTTTTAGCCATGAAGGCATACGAACGTATAGCGGCACACGCCCATAACCTGGCTGAATTCGTCATTTACCAGGTAGAAGGTGAAGACGTGCGCCATAGTAACAGTCAATAATTTCTAGCTCCCCTGAATCCGGGTGATTGCAATTGCTGTTGCAGCCGCTCGGGTTTCCACTCCCAGCTTTACGAATACATGATCCAGGTGCTTGTTAACCGTACGAGGACTTATTTCCAGTATCTCGCCAATTTGTCTATTTGTCTTGCCATAAGCTACCCACATTAAAACTTCAGCTTCCCGACTGGTTAGGCTGAACTGTTCCCTGACACAAGACATATTGAATTTTCGTGACTCAGGTTTAAGTAACAATAAACTACCTCCGTGTTCCGTGTTTGTTGTTAATGTGACATTTATTATTCCGCCTGGCGTAGTAAAAGAGCCTTGCTTATTGCTAAAAACACTACATGCCCTGGCCTCAGAAATCCATAGTGCTATACGCATGGGTAACTCCCCATCGTGAACGTCTCTACTGTCCTTAAGTTCGCTCATCAATACCTTGGCCTTTTCGGTCAACCATAATATTTTTTCATTTTCATCCAGTGCGATCGCTGCCTGATCCGTGGTTTCCAATGCCAGTCTGGCTTGTTGGGCATTTCTGTAGCGGCGTAAATGGGCATGAATCCGGGCGATTACTTCTCCTGGTCTAACGGGCTTGATGACGTAATCTACCGCCCCTGTCCTTAATCCCTGGATGACATGTTCGGTATCATCCAATGCGGTCATAAAGATAACCGGAATATCTCTTAAATCTGTATCGTCCTGAATTCGCTGACATAACTCAAATCCGTCCATACCCGGCATTACGGCATCCAGAAGAATGATGTTTGGCCGTATGAGTTTGAGTTGCTCCAAGGCCATTTGTCCATCCAGTGCTACCAAGGCTAAAAATCCGGCTTGTGTTAGGGCTGTGGATAGATAATTCAGGTTATTGGGAAGATCATCCACTATTAGCACAATGTCGCGCTCAGTCAGGTTTTTAATGGACATGGTTTTACGCTTCCAAAAACAGTTGTTGAAGTTCGCGTAATCGAAACTGCCGCGCCATAAGTAATCCGGTTTCGGCAAATGTCTGATAACGAATATCCTGGGTGCGCAGTTCTTCCAGCATATCGACTATGCCGCTGATATGTCCAATCTGGGCATAATGAGCTAATGCTTTAATTGTTTGACAATCAGGTCGTAGTAAAGTGTTATTGGATGCGACCACCCTATCAGGCAGAGATAATTTTCCGGATACTGCCTCAGAAGTCCAATGTAAGCCTAGAAGTTCCCGTAATCTATCTTTAAGTTCAGCCATGCGTACCGGTTTGACTAAATACCCATCTGCACCCGCATTCATGGCTTCAGCGCGATCCGTGTCAAACCCGTTGGCAGATACAATCAAAACCGGTCCGGCCTAGCGGCGAATTTGCCGGAGTTGACGTAAAGTCTCCAGGCCACCAATACCTGGCATGGCCAGATCAAGCACGATGAGGTCAGGGTGTTCTTCATCTACAGCGAGCAGACACTTTTCTCCAGATTCAGCCTGTAGCACTTTAAATCCCAGCAAATCCAGCAAACGGGCCAACATGCCACACTGGGTGGCATCGTCATCAGTCACTAAAATGGTTCGCTCCGGGCCTTCATACCCGCTTACCCAGGCCACGGGAGATCGAACCATTGCCCCCGCCACGGCAGGTAGGTACAAACGTACTCGAAAGATCGTCCCCTGCCCGAGCACACTACTCACGGTAAGTTCACCCCCCATAATTTCGGTAAACATTTTGGTGATGGTCAAACCCAAGCCTACGCCGGGTTGATTGCTGGAAGTGGCGGCACGCTGGAAGGGTTGAAAAATCCGTTCTAAATCTTCAGAGGCAATACCAAGGCCCGTGTCGTGGATTTCTAAATGGGCTATTCCGCTGGAATATCGTACCCTCAATTCAACACGGCCTGCTGGAGTAAATTTAACTGCATTGTTGAGCAGGTTGGTGAGAATTTGCCGCACTCGTTTTCCGTCACCTTTTACTGTCCGGGGTATCGGTGAATCAAACTGGTTAATAAAATTCAGGGATTTACCTCTACACTGTAAATGGATAGAGTCGGTGATGTCTTCCAGTAACTCAAGCAGATCAAAGGGTTGAGTCAGTAATTGAAGTTTTCGAGCTTCTATTTTGGCTAAATCCAGTATGTCATCAATCAGACTGGTCAGGTGGTCACCGCTGCTGCGTATGATTTCAATCATCTCACGCTGGCGAGTTTGTAGCCCGGAATCGGCTATGAGTATTTCAGAAAATCCCAGGATACTATTCAGAGGCCCGCGCAATTCGTGACTCATTCCGCTGAGAAATGCGCTTTTGGCGATATTGGCCTGATCAGCCAGTTCCTTGGCGGCCTGTAATTTAGCATCGGTTTTTCGGTGGTCTTCAATTTCTTTCAGCAACAGATGGGTTTGTTTATTGGATTCATCTTGCGCGGCTCTGCGACTTTCGCCGGTCAATAATAACCACCAAGAACCCAGGCCCATAAGTACCAGCAGTGTGACATATACTTTTAGAAAACCATCCGCCAAGGCACCGCGTAGTTCAAAATCGACATCAGTCAAGTGCATGGTCACCTGGCTGTAGACCAAGCCTACCGATGCTGTCGTAATAAGGCTGAGCAGCAGGAATACACTGCAATATAGACCTATACGATGCCGCCAGACCCCGGCCAATGTTCCGGGAAGCAGGGCATCAAGCCACTGGCCGACTTGATCGCCCAGTTGGGCAGAGGGTTTGCAGGCATCACCGCAGCGCACATCCAGCGAACAGCACAAAGAGCAGATGACACCCTCGTAAATGGGACACCAGGTTTTGTCTTCCACCTCGAATTCACGATCACAAATGCAACACAGTTGCCCTTCTAATGAGTCTGGCGAAACCCGTTCACGGGCCAGGTAATAACGGCTACCCGTCAAATACGCGATGGTGGGAACCAGAACAAAGGCTACCACCAAAGCCACAAATGGTGAGAACGCTCTCATTTCATCACCGAATCCTCCCAGATAAGCCGCAATGGATGTGATCGAGGCAATGATCATGGCACCCACCCCGACCGGGTTGATGTCGTAGAGATGGCCTCGCTTGAATTCAATGTAGGAAGGGCTTAGTCCCAGTGGCTTATTGATAACCAGATCGGCCACCAGTGCACCTACCCAGGCGATGGCGACATTGGAATATAAGCCCAGGATATTCTCCAACGCACCAAATACTCCCAATTCCATTAGCAGCAGCGCAAACAGCACATTAAAACCCAGCCACACCACGCGACCAGGATGGCTGTGCGTCAGTCGGGAGAAGAAATTTGACCATGCCAATGAACCGGCATACGCATTAGTGACGTTGATTTTGGTTTGTGAAAGGACTACGAACAAGGTGGTGGCCAAGGCCGCATAAGCGGGATCTGAAAACACATAGCCATAAGCGGCCAGATACATCTGTGTGGGCTCGGTGGCTTTGTCGAGGGGGATTTCATGCTGCACAGCCACAAATGCCAGAAAAGCACCACCAAACTGCTTGATGGCCCCAGGAATGATCCAGCCGGCTCCTGCAACCAGACTGGCCAGCCACCAGCGTTTGCGATGTTTTTCTTCAGGGTCAGGCAAAAAACGCAGGAAGTCGACCTGCTCACCAATTTGGGCAATCAAGGAAAAAGCCACGGTACAGGCCGCGCCAAATGCCAGCGGCGCGAAACTAATGCCTTGTTCGGCCTTGCCGGCAAACGTCGTCCAGTCATGCAGAAGCTCGGGCTGTTTGAGCAAGATAAAAGTGAAAGGCAGCAGCATCAGTAGCAGCCATAAGGGTTGTGTCCATAACTGTAGGCGGCTGATCCAGGTAATCCCGTGGGTCACCAGAGGAATGACGGCGAGGGAGCTAATCAGATAACCCAAAGCCAGCGGGATGCCGAAATACATCTCCAGGGCCAGTGCCATGATGGCGGCTTCCAGCGCAAAAAAAATAAAGGTGAAGGTGGCATAGATCAGTGAGGTGATGGTCGAGCCAATGTAGCCGAACCCGGCCCCTCGGGTGAGCAGATCCATGTCCAGATGATACTTGGAGGCGTAATACCCGATGGGCAAACCGGTGAGAAAGACGATGCTGCTGACCACCAGAATGGCCCAGAACGCATTGGTGAAACCGTGGTTAATGACCAGCGTGCCACCTATGGCTTCCAGAGCCAAAAAGGAAACAGCACCCAGGGCTGTGCCGGCAACCCTGAACTCTGACCATTTACGAAAAGATTTGGGCGCGTAACGAAGGGCATAATCTTCCATCATCTCGTTGGCCACCCAGGTGTTGTAGTCCCGGCGGGTTTTAAGAATCTTTTGCGGGGGCGTAAGCATAAGCGGCTAATCGGGTGAAGGAGGTTTATTTTCAGCGGGGTGGGACTGGCTCCAGTCCAACCAGACGACCGAGCAATAAATAAGCCGATACTAAGAATGCTGAATTTTCCTGCCTATGCGTTCCACTTGATGCCATGATCTTTTCGGTTTGCCTTGAAAATGCACCATAGTCGCGCAGAAATCCCCCCGATTTTCAATCTACGTCATTCGACTAACTTAGTCAGTCGACGAATTGTGAGACGAACGCCCTCCTTGGTTAAATGAAAGCCAGACGAGAGCAGCCTAAGGCTTCGCTCTCCGATTAATCCGGCTTCTACCCAAACGCCGGAACCACTGTTTTCAAATCCCAAGGCCACCAGGAGACACTGCTCATGTCCACTACACCCTCTCTCTCAAACCCCCTCAATCAGGCCATGCGCCGACTGCTCCCGTTTTCATTGTTAGTCCTGCTTTGCGGCGGCAGTCTGGCCGAGGCGGCCAACGTCAACACCACCGGTTTGGCCGTCACCGACACCACTGTCACGGTGGGCGATCTCCATTCTGCTACCGGCACGATGGCGATATCTGAAATTGGCTCAATACAGGCCGAGATGCTGGCAATCGACCAGATCAATGCTGCTGGCGGCGTATTAGGTCGCAAAATAGAAGTTATCAAGGAAGACGGTGCCAGTGATTGGCCCACCTTTGCTGAAAAAGCCAGGAAACTGCTGGTGAAAGATAAAGTGGCCGCAGTATTTGGATGCTGGACTTCTGCATCACGCAAAGCTGTATTACCAGTATTCGAAAAGGAAAATGGCTTGTTGTATTACCCCACTTTTTATGAAGGGCTGGAGCAATCCAAAAATGTAATCTATACCGGGCAGGAAGCGACTCAGCAGATTATTGCCGGACTGGACTGGATGGCAAAAGAAAAGGGTGCGAAGTCATTTTTTCTGATCGGTTCAGACTATATCTGGCCGCGTACTTCCAACAAAATTGCCCGCAAGCACATAGAAAATGTACTGAAAGGTAAAGTAGTGGGCGAGGAATACTATCCTTTAGGCCACACTAATTTCCGTACTCTCATTAACAAGGTTAAAGCCGCCAAGCCGGATGTGATTTACAGCATTGTGGTAGGGGGTTCCAATGTGTCCTGGTTCAAGCAGCTTAAGGCAGCGGGTATTACCGGCGACAAGGCCAATCTATTAACCATTTCCACTACTGAAGATGAAGTAAAGGGTATTGGTGGTGAAAACGTTTTGGGTTTCTATTCCGCCATGAAGTACTTCCAGACTTTGGATAACGCCAATAACAAGGCTTTTGTCTCTGCATTCAAAGCCAAATACGGCGCGGACAGCGTTATCGGTGTTGTTACGCAGGCGGCCTATTTAGGTCCCTGGTTGTGGAAAGCGGCGGTGGAAAAAGCGGGTAGTTTTGATGTGGATAAAGTGGCAGCCGCATCGCCTGACATAGAACTCAACACCGCACCGGAAGGTTATGTAAAGGTGCATCCTAACCACCACCTCTGGAGCAAACTGCGTATCGGCAAGTGGAAAAAAGACGGTCAGGTTGACGTGATTTATGAGTCGGGTCTGATTGAACCCAATCCGTTCCCGGAAGGCTATCAATAAACTGTGCACCCACCCACTACCAACAGGAGACCACTCATGGGCGAAGCCACTACCGCAGAACTGTTCGCCACCCTGCTCATGCAGGGATTTGCCGGCATCAGCCTATTCAGCGTCTTGCTGCTAATGGCCTTGGGTTTGGCCATCATTTTCGGTCAGATGGGCGTGATCAACATGGCTCAAGGCGAGTTTATGAACATAGGATCGTATACCACTTATTTTTTGTCCGTGATCGCCAACGAACACGGTTGGCTGGACATCTACTTTCCATTTTCACTGGTGGCGGCCTTCGTGGTCGCCGGGGCCGCCGGCTATGGGTTGGAGATCGTGTTGATCCGGCATCTTTACAAACGGCCACTGGATACCTTGCTGGCGACATGGGGGGTCAGCCTGGTTATGCAGCAGATGTTCCGTTCCGCGTTCGGGGCGCGTGAAGTCAGCCCGGAATTGCCGGAGTGGATCATGGGTTCCGTTCAACCGGGTGAGGGAATTGATATTCCCATCAATGGCTTGTTCGTGTTGGGTCTGGCGGTGTTGGTCACTGTAGGCGTGGCGGTGATGATGTTTAAGTCGCGCTGGGGTTTGCAGGTGCGTGCCACCAGTCAGAATCGGGCCATAGCCGGCGCGGTAGGCATAGACACCAGGCAGGTGGATCGCATCACCTTCGCTTTGGGCTGTGGACTGGCGGGAATAGCCGGGGCCGCCTTTACCACCATCGCTTCGACCGGGCCGACCAGTGGCTCTCTCTACATCGTCGATACCTTCCTCGTGGTGGTGTTTGGAGGTGCGGCCAGCATACTGGGTACCATCGCCTCGGCCTTTACCATCGGTCAGGCTCAATCCATCCTCGAATTTCTGATGACCGGTTCCATGGCCAAAGTATTGACCTTGGTCACTGTGGTAGCCCTTCTAATGATGCGTCCCGAGGGTTTATTCACCATCAAAGTACGTCGTTAAGGAGAATCACACTATGACACGTTTGCTTGAATACTATCGACGTATACCGGCCTCATGGCGCAGCCTGGCCATTCTGGCGGTGCTCCTGCTGGTGGTTTTTCCACTGTTGCTCAGTTCTTTCCGCCTCAATCTGGTGGGCAAGTATTTGAGCTTCGGCTTTGTCGCCCTGGGATTGGTGCTGGCCTGGGGATATGGCGGCATCCTCAGCCTGGGGCAGGGGGTTTTCTTTGGATTAGGCGGGTATGGGATGGCCATGTTTCTGAAACTGGAGGCATCTGACCCTACCAGTACCGCCATACAAAGCACACCAGGGATACCCGATTTTATGGACTGGAACCAGATCACGGCCTTGCCGTGGTTTTGGGAACCCTTCCATAACCTGACGTTCACCCTGCTGGCCATTTTGATTGTTCCTACAGTATTTGCTTACCTGTTGAGCGTTGCCTTGTTCAGGCGGCGAGTGGGCGGGGTGTATTTCGCCATCATCACTCAGGCCGTAGCCCTGATACTCAGCACGCTCATCATTGGCCAACAAGGCTATACCGGGGGTGTCAACGGCATCACCGATCTTAAAACCCTGGAAGGCTGGGATATTCGTACCGATTCAGCCAAAACCCTGCTCTATTTCGTCTGCTCTGGCGTGCTGATGCTGTGCATTATGGCGGCACAGTACATTCTGAGCAGCAAACTGGGGTTGCTGCTGGTCGCCATGCGTGACAAAGAGGAGCGGGTGCGGTTCTCGGGCTACAGTGTGGCCGATCTCAAAGTGTTCGTCTTCTGTGTGGCGGCGGTGTTTTCGGCCATAGGCGGAGCCCTGTTCACGCTGCAAGTGGGGTTCATGTCGCCTTCGTTTGTGGGCATCGTGCCCTCAGTGGAAATGGTCATCTTCGCCGCTGTGGGAGGACGGTTATCTCTGGTTGGGGCAGTGTACGGCAGCCTGGCAGTCAATTTCAGCAAAACCTATTTTTCCGAAGCGTTCCCTGAATTGTGGCTGTATCTGATGGGCGGTTTGTTTATCAGCATTGTGATGTTTTTCCCGAACGGCATGGCTTCTTTGTTCCAGTCTGACGGACGAGACAGGCTAAAAAAACTATGGGTTGCCATGACCTGTATGCGTCATCATCACAGACCGGCCCTGACATCGGAGGATGAGGCACTGGATTCTTCACTAGAACCCAGGCACTGAGGTAAATCCTATGAGCAAGAAAGATTTCATATTAGCCGTAGAAGGCTTGACAGTTTCTTTTGACGGATTCAAGGCAGTGGATGATGTCAGCCTCTATGTGGATCCAGGTGAAGTGCGGGTCATTATTGGTCCGAATGGGGCGGGCAAAACCACGCTGCTGGATCTTATCTCCGGAAAAACCAAAGCCAGTTCAGGCACCATTGAGTTCAAAGGCATAGAGCTTACTCAACTGAAAGAGCATCAAATCGTGCGCGAAGGTTTGGCCAGGAAATTCCAGACGCCTTCCATCTATGAAGATTTAACCGTTTATCAAAATCTGGAGGTGTCGTTTCCGAGAGGACGCGGCGTGTTTGGCAGTTTGTTCTTCAGACGCACGCCCGATGTGGAGGAAGCCGTACACCGGGTTGCGGAAGAGATACAACTCAGCGAATCACTCACTCGACAAGCGGGTTTGTTGAGCCACGGTCAGAAACAATGGTTAGAGATTGGGATGTTGCTGATGCAGGAAGCCGAATTGCTGATGCTGGATGAGCCCGTGGCCGGAATGAGTGTCCGGGAGCGGGAACAGACCGCCGAACTGCTCCAGCGGATTAGCCGCAATCGGTCAGTTATCGTAATCGAACACGATATGGAGTTTGTTCGCGCCATTGCCCATAAGGTCACGGTATTACATCAAGGCAAGGTGTTGGTGGAAGGCAGTATGGAGCGGGTGCAATCCGATCCCAGAGTTATCGAAGCGTATCTCGGTCATTGAGACCATAAACCACTACCCACAACAGAGGAAACATCATGTTGGAAGTAAGCCATCTACACTCCGGTTATGGCCAGAGTGAAGTCATTCATGGTCTCGATTTTAAGGTTGGGGACAGCGAGATTCTCGCCGTTATGGGCCGTAACGGCATGGGTAAAACCACCTTGTTCAAGTCGCTGATGGGCATATTACCCGTCAGTGCCGGCTCCATACGTTTGAAAGGAAAAGAATTAAAGAGTGAGCAAAGTTTTCAGCGAGTACGCAGTGGATTGGCCTATGTGCCTCAGGGACGGCAGATATTCCCAGCCCTCACCGTGGAAGAGAATATCAAAACCGGTCTGGATA
>JBPCSC010000533.1:0-1826 GCA_051007495.1 Methylococcaceae bacterium
GGGTACGGATGACATAAGCGTCAAAGGAGCCAAAGGTTTATTAACTACCAGTAAAAGTGCCTTGGTAGGTGTCAAGATTGAAGATGGATTTATTATTGTTGAAGACGATAGGTCTGATCGCAGAAAAAACAGCATGGGTGGAACCATGCGTGCCAATCTCTCCAATATGGTTCACGGTGTCAGTCAGGGATACGAGCGTAAGTTGATATTGGTGGGTGTTGGCTATCGTGCCCAAACAAAGGGAAACGTGTTGAGTCTGTCATTGGGTTTTTCTCATCCTTTGGATTATGAGCCACCAGAAGGAATTACTATCGAAACCCCGACACAAACAGAAATTCTGATAAAAGGGTGCAATAAGCAGGTGGTAGGTCAGGTCGCGGCTAATATAAGAGCGTATCGTCCGCCAGAGCCTTATAAAGGTAAAGGTGTAAAGTACTCAGACGAAGAAATCATCCGTAAAGAGGCGAAAAAGAAGTAATTCCATGGACAAGAAAAAATCCAGACAGAAAAGAGCCTGTAAAACTCGGCTTGTTATTCGTTCGAATGGTGCGGATCGCTTAAGTGTACACCGCACGGCCAATCATATCTATGCTCAGATTACTACCTCAGATGGTAGTCGTGTGTTGGCTTCTGCCTCTACGCTTCAATCTGAAATAAAAACAGTGAACGAAGGGCATACAGGCAACATAAGTGCAGCCAAAGCGGTAGGTAGCTTCATCGCCAAAAGAGCACTGGAAAATGGCATTAGTAGAGTGGCGTTCGATCGCTCAGGCTTTAAGTATCATGGCAGAGTAAAAGCATTAGCTGATGCCGCTCGTGAAGCCGGACTTCAATTTTAGGTGTAAACATGGCTAGTAATATGGGTCAGGCAGCTTCTGCCGAAGGTTTTCAGGAAAAACTGGTTGCTGTACGGCGTGTTGCTAAAACTGTAAAAGGTGGACGGCAATTCGGATTTACTGCACTTACCGTTGTAGGAGATGGAAACGGGCGTATTGGTTACGGCCTTTGTAAGGCTAAAGAAGTTCCGGTTGCGATTCAAAAATCGATGGAGCAAGCACGCAAAAACATGAAGAAAGTGAGCTTGAATGGTGATACCTTGCACTATTCAGTAACTTCTTCAACTGGAGCAGCAAAAGTGTATATGCAACCGGCTTCACAAGGTACAGGTATTATCGCCGGAGGTGCTATGCGTGCTGTATTCGAAGTAGTGGGAGTGCATAATGTTTTGGCCAAGTGCATAGGTACAAACAATCCCATTAACGTGGTTCGTGCCACCATCAAAGGTCTTACCGAAATTCGTGATCCTAGAGCAATCGCTGCCAAGCGTGGCAAGTTGCATGATCAAGGATAATGGGAGAAGAAGTTGAATATGACCACTAAAACAGTAAAGATCACACAGATTAAAAGTGCTATAGGTCGTCTGGCTACCCATAAGGACTGTCTTAAGGGTTTGGGATTACGGCGTATGCATCAAACCGTTACCGTTCAGGCGACAGATTCAAATATGGGTATGATCAACAAGATCTACTACATGCTTAAAGTGGAGGAAAACTAATGCACCTTAATACGATTAAACCGGCTGAAGGCAGCAGAAAAGACAAGGTTCGTCTGGGTAGAGGAATCGGATCAACTTTAGGTAAAACCAGTGGCAAAGGTCATAAAGGGCAGAAGGCTAGGGCCGGTGGTTATCACAAGGTTGGTTTTGAAGGCGGTCAAATGCCACTTCAACGCAGATTACCCAAGGTGGGCTTTAAATCCAGGGTAAAAAGAACTGTCGCAGAAGTCAGGTTGCATGAGTTAAATGGGCTGTCTGCTCAAGATATAAC
>JBPCSC010000534.1:0-4269 GCA_051007495.1 Methylococcaceae bacterium
GTTTGAGTGCGCTTTGCACCTGCTGCATGGCCGCCATGATGCTTTCGCTATCCCCCGATTTGACTTGAATCTCGCTGTTCAAGTCGCCTGCTGCAATGTGACGGGCGATTTCGGCCACTTCACGGGGTTCTCCTCCCAACTGCCCTAACACACTGCGGACTACGCTGATGGCTACCCCCGCGCTCACTACTACCACTAAACCGAACAGGGCGAGGATTAACGTCAGGGCTTGTTGATAATCAGCCTGGGCCTGATCGGCAAATTGTTTGGAGGCAGCCTGTTGATGCTCCGCCAGGTTAGTCAAAAGGCTTTTCCATCGTTCATTGGCGGGTACTCCTTGATTCATCAGTATTTCAACTGCTTTTTCGTTTTTATTGGCCATTGCCGGTTTCAATACTTCTTCGTTGACTGCCATGGCGGCTTTGCCCTGGGTCATGATCTCCGCTACCAGTTGTTCATCTTCCGCATCCAGGTTCATGTCATCTATTTTTTTAAACAACACACCGTACTCTTCCCACTGCCTGTAAAACTCTCGCTGTTCCTTCTGCATGTCTGAATCATTGTCAAGAAAAATCAGATTTCTCATGCGAGAATTGATTTCCAGTTGATGCTCCAGCATGCCTCTTACTGTGCTGACCTTTACATTTTTATCATTCACGACCTGATCCAGGTGGTTTTGAGTGGTATTAAGTACCGAGGTACTTATCCAGACCAAACCCGTCAATAGTAGCAGTATAATTCCGAATCCAGCACCCAGTTGAGTGCTCAGTTTGATGTTGTCCAACATGTTTGAATACCTGAATGCATTGAAAAAAATATCCACAGGAGAGGTATCTCCAAGCCTTTTCATTGTCGGTGTCATGCAGGGGAGAGGATTCCCTAATCCCTAAATCCCTAATCCCTAAATCCCTAATCCCTAATCCCTAATCCCTAATCCCTAAATCCCTAAATCCCTAATCCCTAATCCCTAAATCCCTAAATCCCTACTTGGCCGGCAAGGGTTCCAGTAAGGCATTGATATCAGACTCGCCAAATTTGGCCATGGCCTGAGTATCTTCGGAAAGTACACTGGCCGCCAGTTCGGCCTTTTTTTCCTGTAACGTCAGGATTTTCTCCTCAATACTGCCCGCGACGACCAGTTTGTATACGAATACTTGCCGGGTTTGGCCGATACGGTGGGCGCGATCGGTGGCCTGATTTTCTACTGCCGGGTTCCACCAGGGGTCATAGTGAATTACCGTATCGGCGGCGGTCAGGTTTAGACCAACCCCACCCGCCTTGAGGCTAATGAGGAAAATGGGAATCCCATCCTCCTGGAAGCGGCGAATGACGGCCTCACGATCCCGGGTTTCGCCAGTCAACTGTACGTAATTTAGGTTGCATTTTTGCAGTTCAGTCTCAATCAGGCTCAGCATAGAGGTGAATTGAGAGAAGATGAGAATGCGCCGCCCTTCATCGACCAGTTCCGGCACCATATCCATTAACAGATCCAGTTTGGCTCGCTCCGTGACGCTGGCAGCACTGGGAATTTTGACCAGACGAGGGTCGCAGCATACTTGTCTGAGCTTGAGTAAGGCGTCGAGTATTACGATCTGGCTTTTGGCAAAGCCTTGTTCGGCTATGGCCTGCCGTACTTTTTCATTCATGGCGGTACGCACCGCTTCGTACAAATCCCTTTGTCCACCTTCCAGTTCGACACTTTTGATGATGATGGTTTTTTCCGGCAATTCCTTGGCTACATCCTCTTTGCGTCGCCTGAGTATAAAGGGCTTGATGCGGCGGGCCAGCAAGGTGCGGCGTAGTTTGTCGCCATGTTTTTCTATGGGCGTACGCCAGGTGCTGGTGAAGGTTTTGCTGTCTTTGAGAAAACCAGGCAACAGAAAATCAAATTGCGCCCACAGTTCACCGAGATGATTTTCCAAAGGGGTTCCGGTCAGGCACAAACGGTGGCGTGATTTGAGTTTGCGTACTACCTGGGCCGCTTGGCTGGTGACGTTTTTGACTATCTGAGCCTCATCCAGAATCAATAGGTGATATTCATGCCTGACCAGGTGTTCGGCATCACGCCACAGTAAAGGGTAGGTTGTCAGCACCACATCGCTTTCCGCTATGGTGGAGAAGCTTTGCTTGCGCTCATCCCCTTGCAAAGACAGCACCTTGAGACCAGGGGCGAATTTTTCAGCCTCGCGCTTCCAGTTGTAGATGAGGGAGGTAGGCATCACGACCAGACTAGGCAAATCCATGCGCCCGGATTCTTTTTCCAGCAGTAAGTGGGCCAGTGCCTGGGCGGTTTTGCCTAATCCCATGTCGTCAGCCAGTATGCCTGACAGTTTTTGTTCCCTGAGAAATTGCAACCAGGCCAGTCCTTCCAGCTGGTAGGTACGCAGTTGCAAGGCAAAATTTTGGGGGGGGCTTATCGCGTGGATGCCTTGGGCATTCTGGAGTTTGCGGGCCAGTTCGCTAATGGCTTCCATTCCCTTAAAGTCCCAGCGCGACATATCGGCCAGTTCAGCCAGGCGAGGGGCATCAAAGCGGGAAAATCGCAGCAGGTCGGAAGGCGGCGTGTCGAACAGGTCAATCAGCATTCGGGCCAAGGGTTTCAGACGCTGGGCGGGGACAATCAGCCTGTCCCTTTGTGCGGTCAGCAGGATGACGGGTTCTTCGTTAGGAATCTGCTCGATTTTGTCCTGATGCGTCCAGCGCGGATCCTGAATAAAGAGATCATGAATCAAAGGAGCCAGCGGCAACCGATGCCCATTCACCACGATACCCAGATCAAGATCAAACCAACCCTCTTGTTCGCTGAGTTCTGCTTCGAAGGCTTCCACTTCCAGGTAGCGATGCCGGAAATCGGAAGGAACCCAGACTTCCCACCCGGCCGAGCGCAAGGCTGGAACATCACGGCGCATGAACTCAGGCCAGGCGGCTTCCCTATCGAATCCATACAGCGTGCTGGAGGAACGGTCGGATTGGGGTTGATAAATAACGTTTTGTGGAATTTTGAGAAATCCCAGAACTTTTAATTTGGCAGCATAAGCCTTTTCGGCGGAGGGCTTGCGTTTGATTTGAACCGTTTCTCCATCCGGGCGAGTAAAAAAATCGCTGGAAGAATCAGCGTTGACTTCCATATCTTCGTAACGGTAACTCAAGCTGGCATGATCAAGCGTTTTTTCACCGTAGCGGTAGGATTGCCAGCCCATCAACATGACATCGGTCAGGGTTCCTAGCGATAAAACCGCTTGCGGTTCTACGTCTACCACTCGAACCCGGGTTTCGACCGGTACCGGTATCTCAGGAGCCACTTCGGTGAGTGCAGTGGCCACCGTCGGCAATTCGTGTTCCTTCAGCGGGGGAATGCTCATCAGTTGACTGAGAAAGCTGCTGGCAAACGGTAAATTCAGATTACCTATTTGCCAGTGGGTTTGATCAAGATACCAGGGTGGATCTACCGGGATGACGACATCGCCAGGTTCAAGCGTATTGATGAAGGGCACGATGTGCCCATTGCCATTGCGCCTCCACTCCAATGTGCCTGAACGTACCGAACCTTGCGCGAGGGCGGGATATTGGTTTACGCCCCTGCCGTAGGGTTCTGTCATTACCAGGCGTTCCTGTGTCAGGGCTCGGCGGATGATCTCGCTGCCCCATTCCCCACTTAACGGATACCCAGCCATCCTGGCCGCCTGAATACCGACGTAGCGGGTGTTATTGCGCAATAGTCTGATTATGTTGATGTCTTCTTCGTGGATGAATTTTGGGGGATTCAGCAAGGAGCGATCAGAGAAACTCCACTCCTGAAAAGTACCCGGAATGCCCTGTTTGCGGGTGGTGCATTTGAGTAGCTGCATCAGCCAGAATGGTGGAACCGTCAAGGGTATGAGGCGGTAATACAGCACGTCCTTGCTGGGTGTTTGTGCGGATTTGGGTTTGGCTTTCGAGCCAATCCGAAATTTATCCAGCCAGGCAGACAGCTCGGGGCTGGGGACACGCTTGGTGAGAGAGCCGGTGAGATTCAACAGCAGTAAAGTGGCCGTGTGTATGCAGGGTTGCCGCTCGGGACATGGGCAAACGGATTCAAACCCCGTCACAACCCCCCGTTCACGAATCGGTCGGGCCAGTACCCGATAAACCATGTTTTGGGGATCGCGTACGGTCGCCCGGGTGGTTTCGCCGTCCATAGTCAGGTTTTCTACGTTGTGCAGATTGAGAATGGCTTTGTTCAGTAAATCTGCGCCAAAAATTTGCTCTAGTTCTTGATAGGAGTAGTCG
>JBPCSC010000535.1:0-4289 GCA_051007495.1 Methylococcaceae bacterium
TGGGTTTTATCCGATGCCAACTGCTGCAGTTCATCCGCTAAAGTCGTGGATAACTGGTTTTGGATATGGGTCATCTGTTGCAAGGGTTTGCTGTATATCTGCTCCATGGCTTCGCCGCTGGTAAACATATTAGTAATGCGTTCAGCCAGACGATTCACGTTGGAGCGGCGTTGTTTTTCCGGGTCAGTCGTCATAGCCCATTTGGCACTGACTGGAATGAGATGCTCCGGCCCGGTCAATGAGGCAATTTCCCGAGCGTCGCTGAGATGTTTACGGAAATTGGCGCGTATGCGTTCCAGTTTTTCCTCTTCACGCTGAGTTTCGCTTTTTTGCAGATCCTGAGAATCCTCAGGCTCCAGAACCTTGTCCCACCAGCCCACGACGGTAATGAATTTGCTGAAATTGGTACGCAGGGTTTCTTCCAGAAAATCCCACTCGGAAGCAGAGCCGCCGAGTTGGGTGGTGTTTTGCACCCACAGGGCAATATGAGATTCGGCTATAGCCCGGCGGGTAATCATTTCATGGTGTTCCATCACCGATTCCAGCCCCGGTGTGTCAATCAGAACCAAGCCCTTTTGCAGTAGCGGGTGATCCATGAACACTTCAATGTAATCCAGGGTTTTGCGGACATCGGCATGACCGGCATCCAGCTCGGTGCCCCAACTGACGAGAGCTTTATCGTCTAACCACGGAATCTCCTGGTCGGGCGTGCCATTCTGGTAGTGAACCTTGATATGACGATCGGTTCGTCCCGCTGGCAAAGCCCGGATGAATGTGTTGATGGCCGTGGTCGCCTCCATCGCGGTCGGCAGTAGATTGATCCCCAGCAAAGCATTGACCAGACTGGACTTACCACGTGAAAACTCGCCAAGAACCACCAGCCTCACCTCATCGGCGTTTAAGGCATCGGCCAGCCCATTAAAGTGGCTCAGTGTCGTTTTGAGCTGGTCGCTGCCAAATTCATTGAACAGTTGCCTGGTGCGAGCGAGATATTCTTTAGCGGTCTTAACTTTGGCCTGGCGTTGTTGTAGGCCCTGGTTGAGGATGTCGGTCATAAATATTTCCTTAGCTGAGTGATGAACGAATGAATGGAAGTGTCAATCAGGAAGAACCCTGCAACACAGGGGCGTATCATAAAACATTGATCTGACAGGTGGTGTCGTATCTTTGGGGCAGTGAAAAATATTTTGAGTGTGTGGTTGGCGTTGGGGCAAGGCATTCCAGGCTAGTAGTTCCAGGCTCGTAGTTTCAGGCTAGTAGTTCCAGGCTAGTAGTTCCGGCTTTAGCCGGCGCGTTGGGGCAGGGTAATTCCGCCTAAAGGCGGTACTACGAGCCAAGTACTACGAGCCAGATACTACGAGCCAGATACTACGGGCCAGATACTACGGGCCAGATACTACCAGTTCAGGCTAGTAGTTCCAGGCTAGTAGTTCCGGCTTTAGCCGGTGCGTTGGGGCCTGGCTTAGGCATCACACGGTTTATATCGTTCGCGATAATCAGCATATCGGGCCTCTAGCAGGGCCAGCGACATCAATGCAGCAATGCGGTTTTCCGGGTGGGGTTCGGCAAGTACCGAGGGAATCATGTCGATGAGCGCGGTAAAACCGTTGTTCATACCACGTAGTGCGGTCAAATAATATGGCTCCAGTTCATCCCGCAGATGCGTTTGCAAGGACTCATTGTGGATAGTCAACTGGCTAATGACCCGATCCGTCTGACGCAACAGTGCCACGATCGGGGCCAATACCCGCTCGATATTCGCCAGCCAATAAGTCGACCACCAGTCTGCCAGGGGATGCGCCTCGGGCAACGCCGCCAAACGCCAAGCCTCCCATTCATTGGCCTGAGCGTCCAATTGCGTCAACCAGCGTTTTCGCATTGTTTGTCGTACCGCCTGCTCATTCAAACCGAGCAGGCGATGGGCATTCATGCCGGCGACAAACTCGCCATTCTTAAGTGTGTTGCCAAATAAGACCCGGGCGCGTTGGAGAATGGTCAGCGTTTGCTGCAATAACGAATCGAGTTGCCATTCTTCAGGCCATTGGCGTATGGCCCTGGCCCAAGGATCCACCGTGACCTCGCCTGGCCCCAGAGGTAGCAGCAGGCTACGCCAGAACGTTTCCCTAAATGCGTGACGTTCGCTGTCGGTCAGGGTTTGAAAATCGACACAAAAAACATCGAGTTGCAAAGCATCGGTATTCCCCCCCAATTCAGCCCAGAGGGTTTGTACAAGGCGTGTAACTTTTTCCTGGAAACGCGAGGCATCAGCGGGTGGGCAGTGCGTGACCACAAACAGCAGTCGGGTTTTGTCCAGAAAGTCAGCCCCCATCAAAACATCCATGAATTCACGCAAGCGTTCGGCATTAAGTTGACTATCCAGCCGCACCGATTGTGATACGTACACCAAAGCCAGATTGTGATGCCCCACCAGCAGACTACGCGCTGAACTGTCGGCCAATTCATCGTCACCCGAATTCCAACCTGGGGTGTCAATTAAAAACAGACGTTTAGGGGTATTGTCATCGGAGAATTTGTCGCCTTCGTGCAGTATTAAATGGGTTTCCGGTATGGCGAGACGCAAACGGTGCGTGAACGGATCGTACTGAGTCAGTTCCTCTCGTTGCGGGAAATGGTTCAGGGTTTGCAAAGTGCTGGCTTGTTTATAATCCTCTGTCCGCTCAATCAGGGTTAAGGCCGGGGTTTCACCGTAGGTAATTTCCAAGGGTAAACGGGTTTGCCGTTCCAGCGAACTGACCGGAAACAGTGCCGGTGGAATGTGCGATTGCAGCAGTTCTCGCAGTAAACGGGTTTTGCCGGCAGAAAACTCACCTATTACCCGTGCCGTCAGTACACCGTCGCTCAGGGTTTGCGTGGCATTTAATGTTTCAGTCAGGTTTTGTAAACAACTGACAAGCGCGTGGGAACGAGGGAAATGAGTCAGGTCGGTGGTCGTGGTTTGATGTGTCATAAATTGCTCTGGGTTAATAGATTATCCGTTATTCAATACCGTCATAAGTTGGCGGGCTTCCCATACTATCCGTTCGGCCGCACCGGAGTAGCCGTGGGTTATTAGTGGTTTGATATGATCAGCTATCATGGTTTCAGTCAGCCAGTTAAAAAAAGCCTGACGCTCGGCCGGGTTGATGAGTTTGCCTTGTCGCCATTCATCACCTGCCTGGGTAAGGGTTATGAGTGTAGAAAGCCCGGAACGGCAGGATTGAAACGCGGCATTGTTGCCAGACAACAGCAAGGGGGCCAGCAGTAAATGATGGTTTTTACGCCCCCAGTATTCGGGCTTGGCCTGCTGATCATCGGCTTGCACGGCCAGTACCGTTTCGCTGATGAGGGCAGTCATGTCATCGCAGTGAGCAGGATAAAGCACCGCCAGTCCTTGTACCGATTGCCAGAATAAAGGTTGCACCCTGAGCAGGTTTGTGCGGTATACCGGCAGGTTTTCATCCAGGCAATCATCCAGTATGCGGGCATATAAATGGATTCGGGCCGCACAGAGTATCGTTGTCTCCACCGCTTCGGTAGCGGGCCGGTTTAACCATGGCTCCACCAACCATTCCATGAACACAGGAAAATACTCAGCCACCGCCTCAAGTCTACGCCGGGCATACCCGGCAATGCGGCTATCGGAATGGATATGCAGGGTAGTAACATCGGCGTGTAATTGGGCTTTAAGGCAGGAGATTATGGCAGTATTTTGACTATGAGGCATACGGTTTAGCAAACGGCTGGATTTAACAAAAAACAGATCACTGACCGGTGCGGACTAATCGAACGGGATAGGTGTTGTTACGACTGTTGTAGTAGTTGTCACTGCCATTTTTGAAATCGACAATCCATGCGTTATTTAGATTATCCACGTAAGCCGAGGAAGACCAAAATATTTTATTGGTGGTATTTGGAAAAGCGGTAGTATTGATAGCGGGGGCATACTCATATTCCCATCGTTCTTTTTCTTTCACCAGCGTTTTCAGTTCTTCTGCTGTCGGGACTCTCCAATCCTGCCCTGTTGCTCTAGCCACGCTGTCCGCATGTGCTAACGCCGCTTCATGTTTGAATTCTCCTGGCTCTATTTTTCTCCGCCAGATCAGGTTGGTTTCAAGGTCTTTTACCTCTTGGCCATCATCAGAAATCTGATAACGGTCATCAATCAGCAGAATATTGCTCGTGGTTTTTTTGACTGCATCCAGGGCAGATTTATAGGCCTGTTCTCTGGTGTGAGAATCAGTCAAATCCTGTCTCAGATTTCGACATTCTTGTTCGATAGCCTCCAGACG
>JBPCSC010000536.1:0-4147 GCA_051007495.1 Methylococcaceae bacterium
GGTGCAGACATTATTGGCATGGATGATTTAGCTGCTCAAGTAAAAGCAGGGCAGATGGATTTTGATGTCGTTATCGCATCACCGGATGCAATGCGCGTGGTAGGACAATTAGGCCAAATACTAGGCCCTCGTGGACTTATGCCCAACCCAAAGGTTGGGACAGTCACACCGGACGTAGCCGGAGCTGTTAGAAATGCAAAGGCAGGCCAGGTGCGTTATAGAACCGACAAAAAGGGAATTATTCATTGCACCTTAGGTAAAATAAGTTTTGAGAATACTGCTCTAGCTGAAAATCTTGAAGCACTATTAGCGGATTTACGCAAAGCAAAACCAGCTACATCTAAAGGGGTGTACCTCAAAAAAATTACTGTTTCCTCAACAATGGGACCAGGTTTAGCACTAGATCAAAGTGCCTTGGCGAGTTAGCGCGAAGACTAACAGCAGGCAATGACTTTGGGTTATCGGCGTAAAAAGCCGATAACCGTCAAAGACCGCAGGTGCGTTTTAATCGCTTAATAAAAAAAGCCTGCGTAGACGGTGGAACGAAACCAGTAAAGGTAGAGAAAACCGTTAAAGGTAACGCTTGATAACTCAGGTGTATTCTTAAGTTCCAGTTAAGTATATTAATCTGGATGTGTATAGGAGAAATTGACAGTGGCACTGACACTTGATGACAAAGTAGCTGTAGTCGAGGAAGTTGCCGCCGTTGCTGCAAAAGCGCACTCTGCTGTTGCTGCGGAATACCGCGGAATGACAGTAGCGCACCTTACGGAATTGAGGAAGAAGGCCAGGGAATCTGGCGTGTATCTGAAGGTAGTCAAAAATACCTTGGCACGAAGAGCAGTGCAAGGGACTACTTTCGAATGTATGCAAGAAGGTTTGGTTGGCCCCTTAATTCTGGCATTTTCGCTGGAAGATCCGGGTTGTGCAGCACGCGTACTTAGCGATTTCAGTAAACAGACCGACAAGCTTATAGTCAAGCTTGTGTCCGTAGGTGGTAAACAGTATGGCCCGCAGGAACTCGACAGACTAGCCAAGTTGCCCAATAGAGAACAGGCATTGGCTATTTTGATGGGAACTATGAAGGCACCAATAGAAAAGTTTGTAAGAACTCTAGCGGAGCCTCATGCCAAACTGGCACGCACTATCGCGGCTATTCGGGATCAAAAACAATCGGCGTAATGCCGCACAGGTTGAATTGGAGTAACTAGATGTCTCTTTCCAAAGATGAAATTCTTGATGCCATAGCTAATATGACGGTTATGGAAGTTGTCGATCTGATCTCCGCAATGGAAGAGAAGTTCGGCGTGTCGGCCGCAGCGGCAGTTGCAGCCGCACCAGCAGCGGCTGCCGCCGCTCCGGTGGTTGAGGAGAAAACTGAATTCGATGTCGTGATGACGTCATTCGGCGAAAATAAGGTTAACGTAATCAAAGTGATTCGTACAATAACCGGGCTAGGTTTGAAGGAAGCAAAGGATCTGGTAGAAGGCGTTCCTTCTACAGTTAAAGAAGCAGTAAGCAAGCAAGATGCGGAAAATATCAAAAAGCAATTAACCGAAGCAGGCGCGGCTGTAGATATCAAGTAATTGATCAATCGTCGTTCCTTTTTCGTAACGATAAGGCTGGTAGTTTAAACTACCGGCCTTTTCGTGTTATAGAAAATATCAGACGCAAATATAGAGCTGTCAGAAGAGAGCGAAAAAATAAACAAGAAATGCAGTCTGACAAGTCTTAATATCTTAAACAATCACATGATCTTTATCATCTCAAATCAATACTAAGGAATATCTATGGCCTATTCTTTCACAGAAAAAAAACGTATTCGTAAAAGTTTTGGCAAGAGAGGTGATGTACTAGAAGTACCTTATCTTCTTGCTACACAAGTGGACTCTTATAAACGATTCCTTCAGGTTGACACTGCTCCAGATCGCAGGGTTGAGGAGGGTCTTCATGCAGCTCTGAGTTCTGTATTTCCAATAGAAAGCCACTCGGGTTACGCCGTGCTGGAGTACGTTAAATATATATTAGGAGAACCCACATTTGACGTAAAAGAATGTCAGCAAAGAGGTGCTCATTATGCTGCTCCACTTCGGGTAATGGTTAGACTGGTCATTTATGACAAGGAAGCACCAGTGGGAGCAAAAATAGTAAAAGACATTAAAGAACAAGAAATATATATGGGAGAAATTCCCTTGATGACAGATACAGGAACATTTGTTATCAATGGAACCGAGCGGGTAATTGTTGCCCAGTTACATCGGTCGCCAGGCGTCTTCTTTGACCATGACAGAGGGAAAACACATTCCTCAGGCAAACTCTTGTTCAACGCTAGAATCATTCCATATAGAGGTTCCTGGCTAGATTTTGAATTCGATCACAAGGATTGCGTATTTGTTCGAATTGACAGGCGAAGGAAATTGCCAGCAACTATATTATTAAGAGCATTAGGTTACAATAACGAAGACATAATAGGTCTCTTTTTTGAATTCAATGAATTCAGCTTTGTAGGGGAGGATATCAAGTTAAAACTGATACCCGAACGCATGCGTGGAGACATTGCCAGTTTTGATATCAGAATTGAAGACCAAGTAATACTGGAGAAAGGACACAGAATCACCGCACGGCATATAAAACAGATGGAAAAAGGTAATGTCAATGAATTATCGGTGCCCAAAGACTATTTGCTTGGAAAAATACTGGCTCATAATTTAATAGTACCTGACACAGGAGAGTTGTTGGCAAAAGTAAATGAAGAACTCACGGAAGATCTGATCAATAAGATTTTAAATGCCGGAATTCCTGGCCTTAAAACGCTGTTTGTCAATGACCTGGACAGAGGCCCCTATATATCCAATGCAATGAAAATTGATCCAACCGATACGCAACTGGACGCGTTGGTTGAGATATATCGGATGATGCGCCCGGGTGAACCGCCGGCAAAAGAAGCCGCTCAGGTGCTGTTTGACAATTTGTTCTTTTCAACAGACCGATATGATTTGTCTGCGGTCGGACGCATGAAATTCAATCGCAGACTGGGGCGGCAGGAAATTACTGGGGCAGGTGTACTAAGCAAGGAAGATATTATTGATGTACTTAGAGAGTTAATTACGATCAGAAACGGTCACGGTATCGTTGATGATATAGACCATCTAGGTAATCGGCGCGTACGGTCAGTGGGTGAAATGGTCGAAAACCAGTTTAGATTAGGGTTGGTTCGGGTTGAGCGAGCAGTAAAAGAGCGTTTATCTTTGGCCGATGTAGAAAATCTGATGCCACAAGAAATAATCAATGCCAAACCAGTAGCTGCATCTATTAAAGAATTTTTCGGTTCCAGTCAGTTATCTCAGTTTATGGATCAGAATAATCCCTTATCTGAGGTGACCCACAAGCGTAGAGTTTCAGCACTTGGGCCGGGCGGTCTTGCGAGAGAAAGAGCAGGTTTCGAAGTACGAGACGTACATACTACCCACTACGGTCGAGTATGTCCTATTGAAACCCCAGAAGGACCAAATATAGGATTGATCAATTCATTGGCCGTTTATTCCAGAACCAATGAATATGGTTTTCTGGAAACTCCATACCGCAAGGTAATTGACCAGGTAGTTACCAATGAAATCGAGTATCTGTCGGCAATTGAAGAGGGAAAATATTATATAGCACAGGCCAGTGCAAAGGTGGATGAAAACAATAAATTAACTGACGATCTGGTTTCGTGTCGGTATAAGGATGAATTTACCTTATCCACTGCAGAACAGATTAATTACATGGACGTATCCTCCAAGCAGATCGTTTCTGTCGCAGCTTCTCTAATTCCGTTCCTTGAGCATGATGATGCGAACAGAGCCTTAATGGGTTCGAATATGCAGCGTCAGGCTGTTCCTACGCTCAGAACCGACAAACCCTTGGTTGGCACTGGCATGGAGCGAATTGTTGCCCGTGATTCAGGTGTTACGGTGGTCGCTAAAAGAGGCGGGGAAATCGTATCTTTAGATGCCGGTCGTATTGTGGTTCGTGTTAATGATGGAGAAACTGAAGAAGGAATACCCGGTGTAGACATCTACAATCTAATTAAATATACGCGTTCAAATCAGAATACCTGCATTAATCAAAAACCACTAGTAAAACCAGGTGACAAAGTCTCCAAGGG
>JBPCSC010000537.1:0-1796 GCA_051007495.1 Methylococcaceae bacterium
ATACCTTCCCTGACTCTCCCCTATCCCTACCCCCTACCTAACCCCTAACCCCTACCCCCTAAATTAAAATGGATTTTTAGTTTGGCATACGTTTATTTGTCCATCTCGAATAATATATCCCCGCCGCTGTATTCCCCTGTTTCAGACTGAATTTTCCAGTGCTTGTCCAGTTCATAACGTATTCTGAACACATTACTGCTTTGGGCCAGTCCCACACCATATTGCAGATATAAGCGCGGGGTCAGGTATTTGCCTAAAAACAAAGCCGTTCCCTGAGTACCTGTCGGTGTTTGTACGGCCACGTCGTCGAGTAACCCCTCCAGACCGAATCGGCCCGTCACTTCCCTGAGTATCAAATTGCCTACCGGGCCACTCAGTGATGCGGCGGCCTGCTGCATGATTTGCCCTTCCTGACGACTGCTGAGATTCAACGATTTACCGCTGATGAGATAAGCCAGTATGTCGCTGTCCGGCATGACCGGGTCGGAATAAAGATTAAACCCCGGTTTTTGCAAAGGACCCAATACTCTTATACCCGCCCTGATGCCGTCTACTTCACGCAGTACGTTAAAATCAAGTTCAGGATTATCCAAAGCCGCGTGGTGGTAAATTAACCGCCCACCGGTTAAAGGTAACTTGACGGTATGAAACGTATAGTCCCCTTGCTTGATGCGTATTTCACCGCTGGCGTGTCCCGGTTCGTGGGCCGCTTGTTCTATTTTGAGTTGTCCGTTTATTTTGGCTTTTACGCCGCCGCCTTCGAAGCGCACATCCTCACCCAAATGCACTTCCACCTCACTGCTCAGTGATAAACCAATAGGCTTTTCTTCTTCCGTTTGACCTACCCGGATCGTGTCCGGGGATATTTTGACTACTGAATAATCCGGCAACACGATTCGGGCATGAGGAATGGTGGCTACACCACTTAGACGAATACCTTGACGATCACCCTCCATTTGCAGTTGGGGATCCAGCGTGACTTCAGCCATGCGGGTATTGGACACCTGCACGTTATGACCCGACAGGGATACGCTCCAGGGCCAGCCTTGTGCGGCATCAAGCCCGGCCTGGCCGGTCAGGTGTATGCGCCCCGCGCCGGACCGGGCCTGGCCGGTTATCTCTACCCGATTGGGTGGGTCGCTGGCCGGTTTCAGGCTGAGTGCCATGTCGGTGAGGCGGAGGCCCAGACTGGGCAAACTCAGACTGGCCTGGGTAATTCCGCCCCGCAGAGTCAGCTTTGGGGTATGAAGCGTGCCGCCGACTTCGGCATCCAGTTGGCCTAGTCCTTCAATCTGGGCGGGTTGGTGGGCTTCGCGGGCTTCCAATACCGATAAATCACGCAGATTAAGCCGGAATTGCCCGCTCAAGGGCAGATCGGCGGTGGTACGGGTTGAGAGTTCGCCACTGAGATCCGCGAAAGCAGAATCCTTAAGCATCAGTTTGAATTGGGCAATGCCCTGGTGCAGGCTGCCTTTAAGCTCGGCTTGCTCGGGCCGGAACTGCCATACACGAGTGGAAGGCGTGCGGTAATGCACAGCCAGATTCGGAATGCTAAGTTCAAAGCGTTCGCCCACACGCCTGGCGGCGGCACACCAGAGGGCTGAACCGCTTTGCCAGCAGGTGTCGCCCAGCTTAAACCCGTCAGTACCCAGGTTGATTGATGCCGGAGCCTGCACGCGCCACGCCCCCAGCAGGGGGTGGCTGAAATCCACACGCCGCAAATCACCGTGCCAATCGGTGCCGTTCCAGCCCCCTTCGCCTTCCAGCCACAGGGGGTAACGGGGATGGGTTACCCG
>JBPCSC010000538.1:0-11552 GCA_051007495.1 Methylococcaceae bacterium
AATTTATTGTTGGCGAACAGAAAACGCAGGAAAACAGGGAGAAGGACTAAAAACCACCGTGCAGACCGCGTGGAGGGCTACTACCCATTCAAGACAGGAACACTGTAAAATGGCCACTTCTTGAAAGCGGCCATTTTTATTAACGTACGCATGGGTGTCGGGATGCTGACGGGCAACCCGGCGGTTGCCCATACGGAAAACCGTTTTTTTAACCCTCATCAATAGTCAAATCAATACAATGCTCATTTCACCCAGTCATCAGTTTATTTTCTTTCACATCGGCAAAACCGCAGGGATGAGTATGCGCGGGGTTCTGGAAAAATATGAACAGGAACCAGACAAATTCAAGATACCCCGTCCACCTCAGTATACGGATCAGGGCCCTAACCGGTTTTATGATGTTTGGCGTACTCTGTTGCTGCATGCCAAAGCCCGTGAAGCCCGCAAGGAACTGCCTCAGGAAATGTTTGAGCGTTATTTCAAGTTTGCTTTTGTCCGCAATCCCTGGGACTGGCAGGTTTCCGTTTATCATTTCATATTAAAAGAACCCACCTCCTCGACTCATGAAGCCGTGAAAGCCTGCGGGTCTTTCCCCAAATATCTGGAGTGGGCCAGACATCACCCTGCCCCTTATCCAAAGGGTATTACCAAACTACAAAGCGAGATGATCACCGACGAAGACGGAACGCTTCTGGTTGATTTTCTTGGACATTATGAATCGCTGGAAGCCGATTTTGACGTGATACGGGAGAAATTAGGCATAGAAGAACGCCTGCCTCACATCAACAAGAGCCAGCATACTCATTATCGGGAATATTATGATGATCACACCAGAAACCTGGTGGCCGAACAGTGCAAAACCGATATAGAACTGTTTGGTTATGAGTTTTGAATGCGGGGGGATGAATACTCTGGGCCAGATATTCAGGCTATCTTGTGACCGACTGGCTTCACATGCGGGTTTCAGCGTGATTCTTCCAGATTCAGCACCACTACAAACCGCACCGCATCATGGGTTGATTCGGCCAGTCGCAAGTCGCCACCGTGGGCGCGGGCTATTTCACGGGACAGGCTCAAGCCAAGTCCCACGCCTTCTGTCACCTGACCACGAATCGGGGTGGCTCTGTAGAAACGCTCAAAAATGCGTTCGCGCTCGGACGCGGGTATGCCGGTTGAGGCATTGGTGATGCTGAGTTCCACTATTGGGCCGATTCGTTTCGTGCTGATGTGCAGCCAACCATGAGGCAAATTGTATTTGATGGCGTTACTTAACAGGTTATTCAGCAATGGCCTGAGCAACTCGAAATCGGCTTGCAGAATCAGCCCTGGTTTGATCGTGCCGGTAATGTTGAGGTGTGGAGCCAGCATCTGGGCATCTTCCAGCAATTCATTTAGTGCAGCGGACAAATCAACCCGGGTTTTACGCAAGTTGAGTTTTCCGGCATCGGCCAAAGATAGCCACAGCAGTTTGCGTGAAATCGTGCTCAGGTGTTGTACTTCGTCGAGCAGGCCGGTAAAGACGGCTTGAGTGGAGGAGCCTGGTTCACACTGACTGATGGCGTGTTCGATCTGGCCATGCAAAACGGCAAGCGGGGTTTTGAGTTCGTGGGCGGCATCGGCCGAAAAACGCGAGGCTTGCAGGAAACTCAACTCCAGTCGTTCCAACATGCCATTAAATACGTGTATGAGTCGGGAAAATTCTTCATCTTCGCAGTGTTCGTCCACCCGCTGATGCAGTCCTTGGGCACTGAGGTTTTGCATGGTCAGGGCGAGTCTGTCTATGGGCTTGAGTGCCCGACCGGCCAGCAACCAGGCCCCAAAACCAATAAAACCCAGCACCGGCGGTGCTGCCAGCAGAAAGGCCATGTGCAGTTCATCCAGTCGGCTTACCACAGCGGATTCCTCTATCCCTATGACTAATGCGCCGTGTTGCGAAGCCGCGATGCCAAAACGCCAACGGCCAGGCCCGGCAGTACGCCAGAACAGACGATTGCCATACAGCACGGCTCTGGCCGGCTTGCCTGGGTGTGATTCTGTGGCGGGTTTTCGGGATGGAGGCGATGGGTTTTTGGGTGGTTCGGGCCAAGGCAGAGTAGCCGGATCAATCCCCTCAGGCCAATGGGCGGAGCGGAAGCGTTCCTGGCCGCTTTCTCGCATAAGCAGCAGGGTTTGATCGGGGTTATCGACACCCAACAGTTGATACAACCGAAGTGCGTGTCGGCTCCAGTGTTCGGCCGGTTTTGGCTTGGACAACTCTGCCGCAAGCAGTTGTTCCAGGCTTCTGTCTACCGCATCAAACCGCGCTCTATAGGCTTGCTGCCAGGCAATAAGGGCAAATCCTGCCAGAGCAACTCCAGCCAGCACCGCCACCCATATCGCCAGTCGTACCCGAAAGGAACGTTCCATCGGTTTAGTCCAGATGTCTGAAACGGTAGCCCACCCCACGGATGCTTTCGATAGGTGATTCGCCCTGATTATCCGCACCCAGTTTCTTGCGAATGCGTTGTATGCAGACATCCACCACGTTCGTGCTGGGATCGAAATCGTAACCCCAAACGTGTTCCAGAATTTGAGTTCGGGTAAACACCCGTCCTGGAGCACGCATCAAGTATTCGACCAGGTTGAATTCACGACCAGTGAGTTCAACCTGCTGGTCTTGCCAGTGTACTTCTCTTGAAATTCGATCCAGACGCAAGCCGCCCACAGCAAGAAAGTTTTGCCGCTCGCCACTGGTGCGCCTCAGCAGGGCGTGTAGGCGGGCGATCAACTCTTCCACAAAAAATGGCTTGGCCAGGTAGTCGTCTGCGCCCAGATTCAAACCCTCCACACGGTCATCCAGATCATTACGGGCGGTGAGCAACAGCACCGGCGTATTGATTCCAACCTTACGCAAACCCCTAAGCACGGATAAGCCATCACGTCCGGGCAGCATGATGTCCAGCACAATCACATCGTAATCTCGTGTGCATGATTTGAAATAGCCCTCATCCCCATCCGCGCTGTGATCCACCACAAAGCCTTGTTCACGAAATCCACGGCTGACGAAATCCGCAATTTTTTTCTCATCTTCAATGAGCAGTATGTTCATCTCCGCACACCGTTCCCGTGCCTTACTCATTCCTGTTACAGATTTTTACAGGGCGTGGCAGCGGTTTTGGCTTTGGAAAGGTTGCCCGCTGCGTCTTTTACCCAGGCGTAAAGCTTCTGGGTGCCGGCTTGGGTTGCGGTGTATACGGTGGGGGGCGTGCTGCTCCAGTCGGGGGCGTTCAAATCAGGGCTAGTGGCATTTTCCGTGATCAGATAGCCCGTAACTTCACGGTTGTCGGTAGCCTTAAACGTGTTCACCGGTATTTGGGTGCCGTGACATTCCGCAGCCAGGGTGTAGGTGTTGATGACGGGTGCCGTCAGATCAATCATCACAGCAGCGGCTTCAGGACGGGAAACATGGCCTGCTGCGTCTCTAGCCCAGGCGTACAGGGTTTTGATTCCACCGCTGTCAACCGGAAAAACCGTTGGTGGCACCTCTCGCCAGGCACTCGATTTGAGCGATGGCGGAGTAGTTCCGGTCGTGAGTGCGTATCCGGTTACGGCTACGTCATCGTCAGCAGTGAAGCGGGCGATCGGGATTTGGCGGGTATTCACCTGCCAGGGAATGCTGAACGCGGTGACGACAGGGGCTTTGCGGTCTTCTTTTACCGGCGCAGGTTCCGGGGGTTTGATGGTGTAGCTAAAGGCAACCTGGCCGCTTTGCGGAGTAAGCCCATTGAGGCTGGGCAGATACGTTCTCACGTAGTCCACCTGGACCTCGACCGGCGATACCTGAACCCTGGTGTAACCGGTATTAGGAAATTTGTCCCCTGAGGTGTACGCCTCATCGAAATACAAAGCGTAGTTGGGATCGGCCGGTTCTGATACGGTTTGGTAGGTCACGCCGTCCAGTTGTTGATGCACCCAAACATGATCGTGTCCCTGGAAAAATACCGTCACGCGATTGTCGGCCATCAGTTGATGGATGGGGGCTGACCACCCCGGACGCTGCACGTCGAACGCCCAGTTGCCATTTTTGTCTCGCCCTCCCCACTCGTAGGAGTCAGCCAGTTCTACCCCGCCGCGCCCTGTTCCCAATATGTGATGAGTGAACACGAATTTGTACTTGGCCTTGCTGGTTTCCAAGGTGTTTTTGAACCAGCGGTATTGAGATTCACCCAAAGTAATATCCCATAAATCCCGCCCCCCTTTACCGCTGTTCGCCTCGTTTTGCTTGGCACCAAAGACGTTATCGACCGTTTGCGGCGTATGCCAGTAAGGGTCGATCACCACAAATAGTGCGTCTCCCCAAGTAAAGGCGTAATAGTCACGCAAAAGGCCGATGTGCTCTACCGGGTCGGAATCTCCAGTGTAAAAATCATCTGGCACCGGCAGCGAATACAAACTGTTGCGGGCGTTTTGAGCCCACACGGCTATGCTGTCAGGAGTACCGTTCAAATTGGCCATGGAGGCTTGCTCGTGATTGCCATTAACCAAAAACAGGGGGGCAGATTGGCCTATCAAACTGAAATAGGGCCGTTGCAACTGGTAGCGTTCTTCCACTTTTTGAGCATTCACCGTGTCGGGATTCAGCGTGTCGATGCTGAAATCGTCTCCCATGGCGAAGTAGAAATCAGGTCGATCCTGTGCGGCCGTATTCAGTGTGAGGGCATAAAGTTCTGGATCAAACTGCTTGTTTAGCCGTTCCGGGTGCGAATCCCCCTGCACCGCGAACGTAAAACGGTCACCACTGGCTCTGGCGGTGTGCACACTACGCGCCTCACCCGCACTGAAGGCGGTGTCGGTTGAGGACTTGAACTGAAGCCTGTACACATAAGCCGTGGCCCCCTGCAATCCATTCAGAGTCAACTCCCGGGCTTGTCCGGCTACCAGTGGGTAGGTAGCGGTACGCTGGGAATACACACCGGGAGAGGTTCCGTATTCGATATACACCTGACCGCTTTGATCAGGACTGTATACATTGGCTTTGATGGATTCAGCACTCGGCGCACCCAGTATCAGGTTGCCGGTGAACGAACTGGCTGCACTAAGGGGGGCTGCCGAGATCAGCATGGATAACAGGGCGATAGCGCGGGATGGGAAAGTTATGAACATGTGGATACTCCGCTTATTGGGGTAGGTTGACGGTGCAACGGGCGGTTTTAACGCGGGACAAATTGCCCGCCTCATCTTTAACCCAGGCGTATAGGGTGTGGCTGCCGGGTTGGGTGACACGGTATTGAAGCGGAGGCGTGGCCGTCCATCCCGGTGCTGACAAGTCTGGCGGGGTGGCGGTTTCACTGATGAAGTATGCGGCAACCTGACGATTGTCGCGGGCTATCCAGGCAGTAATCGGGATAGCCAGACCACTGACCCGAGCGGGAACACTCAAGCGGCCAATCACTGGAATTTGCCTGTCCAGAGTCACCACGGCTACCGCTGGTGCGGAGCGATTGCCCGCCCTGTCCTTAGCCCAGGCGTAGAGCGTAATCAGCGTGTTTTTACCCATATCGAAATGATCCGGCGGGGTGACGCTCCATTCGTTTTGATTCGGCAAGGGCGCAGAAGGTCTGGCCGTGAGGGCGTATTCAGCGACGGCATCGTTGTCGTCAGCCCCTATCCGCACCGGGACACGCGTGCCATTAAACCACTGAGGCACGTCAAAGGAGGTGATCAACGGAGCGGTTTTGTCGAGCACAGTGGCTGTACGGTTATACACCGTGGAACCGGCCAGGGTGCCGGACTCCAACGACACCTCAAACACACCGGGCAGCGTGTATACATGCGTGGGGTTTGGGTGGGTGCTGGTGCTGCCATCTCCAAAATGCCAGAGCCAGGTGGTTGGGTCGCCGCTGCTGGTGTCTTTGAATTGCACAGCCTGGCCACTGGCCCAGGTTTCGGGCGTGTAGGCAAAACTGGCTATGGGTGTGGTGTAGGGTTTGGACGGAGTGCTTACGGCGGTGCGTGTCCAGGTGTCTTCGATCGGCGCATTTTGACTGCTTTTGACATAGCTGGCCGTGACTTGCTCCGGGCTGACTTGAACCCGAATGTGGCCGGAACTGCTGAGTATTGTTCCACTGGTGTAATGATAGGTTTCAGCCAGATTAGGCCCGCTGGAAAAGTTTTTGGCACTAGGCTGAGGCACTTCCTGATAAATCACACCATCCAGTTCCTGTTTGGCATAAAGGTGATCATGGCCATGGAATACGGCAGTCACCCCATATCGCACCAACAGAGGATGAATGGGGTTAGTCCAGCCCGGACGTTTTTGAGCAAAACCAGACGATCCGTCTTCATTCAGGCCACCCCATTCGTAATACGGGGCGGCTTCAACACCGCCACGCATCTGCCCATCCAGGCCACCGATCAGGCTGTGAATGAACACAAACTTGAACCGCGCGGGGCTATCACTCAAGGTTTTTTCCAGCCAGTGGTATTGACGTTCGCCAAGAGTGAGTTGCCAGGGGTCTTTCTTACTCTTGGACAGGGTGTTCCAGTAGGGATCCAGCACTACAAACAAGGCATCGCCCCATTGCCAGGCATACCAGGAAGCTCTTAACCCCACAAATGGCTCTGCCGTGTCATCCCCACTGTAAAAGCCATTGGGAACTGGATTAAGAAAATAGGACTGGCGAGCGCGGGTAGTCCAGACGGCTATGTTCTGGCCATCTTCACTGGTGAACCACCCCGCCTCTCCCTCATGATTGCCGTTGACCAAAAACAAGGGGCTGGAATGGCTCACCCGGCCAAAATTTTCCCGTTCATACGCGTAACGGGTATTCACTTGAGCCTGATCCGTGGCGGGTGGCGAGGCAGCATCCAGGGGTTCGTTATGCTTTTCCTGCATGAAGGTATCACCCAGGTCGATATGAAAATCGGGGTGGTCTGCGCGTATGTTGTCCAGAGTTTGTCGGTACACCTCCAGGCTGGAATTCTCATCGAGATGAGAATCAGCCTGGATGGTAAACGTATAAGCCGCACCCGGGCTTCGGGCGGTATGGAAACGGTATTCCTCACTGACGCGTGCATCGCTCTGGGTCACGAGGCGAAGCCGGTAATAATACTGAGTATCCGTAGCGAGGCCGCTCAGGCTTATCGCCAGTGGTTTGCCCGCAGCCAATGCTACGGACGCAGACTGACTCGCGTAGATGCCGGGTTTGTCGCCGTATTCAATAAACGCCGTGCCTTCCTGGGTGGGCGACAGAATGTTGAACTGGATTGACGTGGCCGCAGGCGCACCGAGCAGGATGCTCCCCTGAAAAGGAACAGCCACCGAGTACGCGGGTTCGCACATCATCAGAGTCACCGAAGCCGCCAGCGCAGAGCAAAGAAGAAGGGTTTTATCGTGCATGGTTACACCTTTGAAAGAGGGATAAGCGGGATTGGATTTCCCTGCGATTATCCCGCCTCAAGGTGTTGGGTTCACGGGTTGGTCAATGACAGAGTTGTAATGGATAAGGTACGGGAGTTATCCCGTCAAACTTACAAACAAGGCGGGCAGGCGTTCGGGCAAACGTTGTACGTGGTCTATGACGGTGTAGCGGTTGGCTCCGAATATACGGGCTACGTAGTCGTCTGCTTGAGGATCCAGGGTGAGGCAATAGGGGGTGATGCCGCGTGTGGTGAGTTCTTCCACGGCCTTGCGGGTATCCTGGCGCAAATAAAGGGGATCGCGTTCGTCGATGTCGGCCGGTTCGCCATCGGATAACACCAAAAGAAGTTTTCTCTGCTGAGGCTGACGCAGCAGAAATTGGCCCGCATGA
This sequence comes from Methylococcaceae bacterium, assembly GCA_051007495.1. Classification (GTDB taxonomy): domain Bacteria; phylum Pseudomonadota; class Gammaproteobacteria; order Methylococcales; family Methylococcaceae; genus CAIVXW01. The sequence continues at coordinate 7,791 of JBPCSC010000538.1, forward strand.
CGAAAAGCCGCCCCCATGCGGGTGGATAATCCGCCTTGCATTCCGGCCAGACGCGCCTTGGCTTGATCGTCATAGGGCTGGTCGAAATCTTTGAAGCGGTAATACTGCACATCGTGACGGCCATCTGAGGCAAACCCGTGTATGGCAAACGGGTCGCCTATGCCCTGTATGGCATGGGCCAGCAGTGCAGTGGCTTCCTGAGCCAGGCGAATGATGGGCCTATCGCTGCCCGGCAGGGTTTCATTGGTGGATTCCGACATATCCAGCAATACCAATACGGCCAGATCGCGGGTTTTTCGTATGTAACGGATATTCACCCGGGTGTCGGGTGTTTGTCCCATGCGAAGATCAACCATCACCCGAATCGCAGCATTGATGTCGATTTCATCGCCTTCTTCCTGATGACGCTGACGAATCACGCCGTGCGGTTGCAAGGCCTCAATGATGGATTTGAGCCGACTGGCTATGGGTTTGTAGTCGACTAAAATTTGGTCAACCTGTGCAACATCGCCTTTGGGCGGGCGTTTTTCCAGCACCGTCACCCAGGTGGGCCGATAAAGTTGTACGGTGTGATCCCATTCAGGGTAGTGGTGTGGGTCGCTGACCGGGTCTTTTCCTTCCAGTTCATTGATGGTGACGCCTTCCTGATCCAGAAAAAACGGCGTCTCTAAAGTCCATATCTCCTGGGCATCACGCCCCGCCAGTTCACAATCCACTTCATCAATCATGTCCATCAGGCTGACTTTTTTACGCACCTGTTCCAGGCTGGCCGGCCTGTATTCGGCTCCAGTCCAGTCGGTTTCGGTGAAGCTCCAGAAGTAGCGGTTGTCATCCCGGTAGGGGATGTACATTTCTTCAAGCTGCCTTAGTGTGGGCAGGCCGCACTGTTTTTTGAGCCGGTTGGCGAGGCCCACGCCCAGTTCCCAACTGATGGCGTTGTCGTTTGGGTGTTCAGCCAAAGCCGCTGTGAAGGCCGCCACACTGTACTGTATGCCTGAATCGGATTCTTCAGAGGGATCACGTTTCAGCAGGGCCAGGGCCAGTCGTTCCAGCCAGGGGATGAGCGGAGCGCGGCTGTCGTTGTCACGAGGGGATTCATGCAGAGACAACCAGAGTGGTTTCAGCCCTGGAAATTGCGCTATGGCCAGAGCTTCTACCCGGGCATCCTCGAAGAGACCAATCAGAAACATCTGAACGGGATCCAGAGCTTCAGCGGATATGGCTTTTTGGGTGTACATCAGATGGGCCGCCGCATGGGCCGCCGCCGCCCGGTAGAGTTCCATGCCGTTCACCGTTGCGTGATCGTCATAGGCATCGGGCAGGAAGATCACCGGGAGTTCGATGTAGGGCTTTACCTTGGCTGGCGTTTCGTGATCGCCGGATAAAGGACGCAGGTAGAAATCACGCCCCCACAGAGCACGCAGGTAGAAGTTCAAGCGCCGGTGGGTGTCGACGAACAGCGTGCCGCGACGTTCCTTTTGCAATACGGCCTGGCTGTCGGCGGTTTCCAGTGCGAAGTATTTGACCAGTTGTTCGAAATCCCGGGCATGGGCCTGCGCGCCCCATAAAGCCCAACGCCTTAATCCGCCTAATGTCAATTTGTGAAATAAAGGGTCAAGGTTGAGCAGCATGGGGCGCAAGCCCCTGGGGGCCTTGGCGGATATCTGATGAATTAAAGCCAGATATTGCCTGAGCAAATCAGCATCACCCAGACGGTTGGCTGCGGTAGGCAGGCTGTCAAACAGGGCGGCAATCACGCCGCCACTCACCATGGAGGCCAGTTTCATGATCTGGGTCACGGTGTCAGGAATGATGTCTTCGCCGACTTCCCGCACCACCACAGGCATCTGGCGAATGTAACTCAGCACCAGTTCAGGGCCGCGTCCCAGTTCGCTTAATGCTCTGGCCCCTTCAATGTAATGCCGCACACCCCCAGGAGACATCGCCCGCGCCGCCTCGTGGAAAGAGGCTTCCAGTGCGGTTTGGAGTTCCGGTTTCAGTGCGTTCAGGGCGGTTCGGTATTCGTCTGGATGTATGCTCATGGCCTACCCCGCATTGTGTAAACCCATCACTCCGTTATCGCTGTCGCGCCCGGATTTCGCCTGGTCGTTGCGACGCTGGCTGAGTCGGTCGAGGTAGGTTTGGTCAATGTCGCCGGTGACGTACTCACCATTAAAACAGGACGTGTCAAATTCGGTGATGGTGGGATTGCCTTTTTGTACGGCGTTGATGAGGTCAGTCAGATCCTGGTAGATCAGCCAGTCAGCACCCAGTTCGCTTTCGACTTCGGCATCCGTACGGCCATGAGCGATTAACTCGTGAGCGGCCGGCATGTCGATACCGTAGACGTTGGGGTAACGCACCGGCGGTGAGGCCGAAGCAAAATAGACTTTGCGTGCCCCGGCTTCACGCGCCATCTGGATGATTTGCATGGAGGTGGTTCCTCTCACGATGGAGTCGTCTACCAGGAGCACGGTTTTGTCTCTGAATTCCAGATCAATCGCGTTGAGTTTCTGGCGGACGGATTTTTTGCGGAGTTGCTGGCCGGGCATGATGAAGGTTCTGCCGATGTAGCGGTTTTTGATAAACCCCTCCCGGTATTTGACCCCCAAACGATTGGCCAATTGCAGCGCGGAAGTGCGGCTGGTGTCTGGTATGGGAATCACCACATCAATATCATGCTGAGGCTTGATGCGGATGATTTTGTCCGCCAGACGGTCGCCCATGCGTAATCGGGCGCGATACACCGAGATGTCGTCGATTTTGCTGTCCGGGCGGGCAAAATAAACGTATTCAAATATGCACGGCGAATGCTGCACCCGGTCGGCGCAAATGCGGGTGTGCAACTGGCCGTTTTGCTCAATGATGACGGCTTCACCGGGTTGTATGTCGCGCATGCCTCTAAAACCCAGCACGTCCAGAGCGACACTCTCGGAGGCAATCAGATAATCCTTGCCCTGTTCATGCGCCCGTTCTCCGAATACCAGTGGCCGTATGCCGTAAGGATCACGAAAACCGATGATGCCGAAACCGGCAATCATGGCTACCACCGAATAAGCCCCCCGACAGCGCCGATGCACCCCTTCCACTGCCTTGAATACATCATCAGGTGTGATTTTGAGTTTGCCTATCTCGTGCAGTTCGTGGGCAAAAACATTGAGTAATACTTCAGAGTCGGATTCAGTATTGATGTGGCGTTGATCCTGTACGAATAACTCGTGTTTCAACACCTCGGCGTTGGTCAGATTGCCGTTATGCGCCAGGCTGATTCCAAACGGGGAATTGACATAAAACGGCTGGGCTTCAGCAGAGGTCGTGCAACCCGCCGTGGGGTAGCGTACGTGGGCGATACCCATGCCGCCCTTGAGCGTGATCATGTGGCGGGTTTGGAATACATCCCGCACCAGGCCGCTGTCCTTGCGTAAATAAAAGTGCAAACCATCCGAGGTCACGATACCGGCGGCATCCTGACCGCGATGCTGAAGGACAGTAAGAGCTTCATACAGCTCTTGATTTGCGTCGTCTTTGGAGACGATGCCGGCTATACCACACATGACAAAAACAAAACCTTATTGAGAGGGGGTTGGAAGAGCGGGAAGAGGAAATTTCAGGTAGTCATCGTAACGGGCCGGAAGTTTTCCACGCATCCATACGGCCAGAGACTGAAAAGTGGGCAATAAACGGGACTCTTTCCACCAGGGATCATGTGTTAGAGGTGTCATGCTGCCCAAATAAGCCAGAATGGACACAATCAACACGCCT
>JBPCSC010000539.1:0-11115 GCA_051007495.1 Methylococcaceae bacterium
AGCCAGGAAATTATACTCGCAGATAACGTGATGATCGTCACTCAAACGAATACCAAGGGAATCATAAATTATGTCAATCAGGAGTTTATTGATATCAGTGGATATTCACGACAGGAATTGATGGGATGCAGCCATAATATAGTCCGGCACCCGGATATGCCATCGCCAGTATTCAAGGATTTATGGGCGCATCTTGTGTCAAACCGTCCGTGGGTGGGGATAATAAAAAACCGATGCAAAAATGGCGACTTCTACTGGGTTGAAGCCAATATAAGCCCTTTGTATGAAGGCGAAACCCTGATCGGTTATATGTCGGTGCGTTACAAGGCCAGGCCCGAACACATACACAAAGCAGAATTGTACTATCGTACACTGTTGACACCAGGATACCGGCCGTTTCCCTGGAAAAACCTTCTGGCTCAAGTAAGGGATGCCTCTATAACCGGAAAACTGATTACTGCAACGTGTATGGGCCTGGCTGTCGTGACCGCCTGGTGGCATCATCCAGTCGGCCTGATGGGTGTGTTATTGATTCATCTGTTCATGGAATACCAGCGTACCCGGCTTGAAACCAGGTTGATGCGTGAAGCGCAAGAGTCACTAAAGTGCATGGCTCAGGGTGATTTCAAACACCCGGTGCATTTGGGGTATAACAATGAACTGGGACACGTCCTCGAGTCGATTAAATCCGCTCAGATCCGTTTAGGTTTTTTTATAACTGAAATAAACCGTATAGCCGCCGAGTTAAAAACAGAGATAACGGTTCGTAATCATTTTGAGGTACAACTTGATGAGCAAAAATGGTTAACCAAACAACTTGAAACGACCATGAGTGAGTTTGCTCTCGTCAGTGTGGCTAACAGTGAAGGCAAAATAACCTATGCCAACCCCAGGTTTTGTGAAGTATCAGGATACAGTTCTGAAGAACTACTGGGCCAGGATCACCGCATTGTCAACTCCAGGTATCATGACGCGGAATTTTTCAGATATCTCTGGGCCACAATCCGTTCGGGTAAGGCCTGGCATGGAGAAATATGCAACAAGCGCAAAAATGGCAGTTTTTACTGGGTGGATGCCGTAATCAATCCGGTTTGTCGCAAGGATAACATACCTGATTACTATATCAGCGTACGCCGTGAAATTACCCGTGAAGTGGACAACAGAAATATCCTGGCCGAAGGCAAGTTACAGGCCGAATACCTGTTAAAGGAAAAACAGACCCAGTTGTCAGTCATCCTCGACAACATCAATGCCGCCGTATATTTAAAATCACCTGAGTTGAATTATCTTTATGTTAATGCACAATATGCCAGTCTGCATGGACTGACACAGGATGAAATGCTGGGTAAAACCGATAAGGATATTTTATCCACGCCGGTGGCAACACGCTTTGCTGCCAGTGATCAGCAGGTTTTGAGTTCTGGCTTGAAACTGCAAGGACTGGAACTTGTATCCCTCCCGGGCACCGCGAATGAGGTGCGGTATTTATGGGGTACAAAAATTCCACTTAAACGGGATGATGAGCAGGTGTATGCGCTATTGGGCCTGGCCACCGACATGACTGAAATGAAACGGATGGAACAGGAAAAAATCGACTATGAACGAAAGAATATCCAGTTGAAGACCGAATTCATGGCCAATATCAGCCATGAAATTCGTACCCCGATGAACAGCATCATGAGCGTAAGTGAATTACTGAGAGAAACCCCTCTGGCTCAGGATCAATCCGGGTATGTGGATATACTTCAATATGCCAGCCAGCATATTTTGAGTCTGATCAATGACATGTTGGAGTTGTCTCGTGTCAACACGGGTGACTGGAAACTAGAACATACCGCGTTCAGAGTAACTGAAACACTGAACAGCGTATTGAGAGGCTTGTTGCCATTGGCTCATGTCAAGGGCTTGATGCTGGAATTGAACGTATCTGACAATATACCCGACTGCCTGATGGGCAGTCCTATGAGGCTGGGTCAGATTATAACCAATCTGGTCGGTAATGCCATCAAGTTCACCATGACGGGTGGAGTGATAGTTTCTGTTGTACCTGTAATGGAGAATCCTGATCCTCTCAATGAGGGTTACATTACCCTGCGCTTTGCTGTCACAGATACCGGTATTGGTATTGCGCCAGAACATCAGGAGCGTATATTCAAAGCCTTTGAACAAGTACATGAACTGAATGTTGAGGGGACTGGCCTGGGCCTGGCTATTTCCTCCAGCCTGATTCATCTCATGGGTGGAACACTCAAATTGAACAGCATTTCAGGCCAGGGCAGCAGCTTTTATTTTGACTTGAGCATGCAACGCTGCAATAACGCGGATAACCCCATTGAAGTGGGACAAAATCCATTTGTTGCGCTGGAGGGTAAAAGGATAATGTTGGTAGAAGACAACGCCGTCAATCAAAAACTGGCCAAGGTGCGACTGGAGAAACTGGGCTGTGAGGTCATTACGGCTGATCATGGCCAGATGGCACTGGATATACTGTCTAGGGAACAGGTTGATCTAATACTGATGGATATGCGTATGCCCATTATGGATGGCCCTGCGGCAACCCGGTTATACCGCCAGCGCGAAAAGGAATCCGGCCAGACACGCATACCCATTATCGCCTTGACCGCAAATGCTCATGAGGAGGACATTAACCTCTGCCTTGAATCCGGCATGGATAGCCATGTCAGTAAACCGTTTACACTGGATATGTTATTGCAGGGGATTACCGCAGCTTATACCCTTTCAACGGCAACCTTGCCTGAAACCATAAGTTTTGATCCGCAATCGGCACTTCTTTTGGTGGATGACGATAAGGCCTTGTTGCAGGAACTGATCGGTTTGTTTGTAGCAGACTATCCGGCACTGATGGGAACAATACGCCAAGGTCTGGACACCGCCGATTCTTCACTCGGACAAACAGCGGCACATAGTCTAAAAGGAAGCAGCAGCACACTGGCCGCACACTTGTTTAATAGCCAGGCCGCACAGTTGGAAAATTTGTTCAAATACAAGCAGCTAGCCGAAGCCGAAATAGCCTTTGCCGAACTGGAACGCACGGGAGAAATGCTGATCACTGCTCTGACATCTTACGGAGAGTCATTGGTGGGTAGTCTCTAAACCATATCGGGCAACACTTGGGCACTCCAAAACTCCAGGCCTGAATCCCTGCCAGATTTTATCTTCCTGCCAAACCCGTTCAATCAAATATCAGCAGATGGGCTTAGTCCGCACCACACCGCTGTGTATATTCCACTGTTTACTGTAAAGCCGTTTCGAGTATGGCGTTATTCCCGGTCTATGCGCCCACCGCCGTTGATTATTCGTCGCAAAAACGCCTGCAATAATATCGGTGGTCAATATGTAGCCCTTAGGGTTTTGCAGCCAGGTTTAAACAAACTTCCAGCAAGGCATCCCAGGGTTCGCCTGTTTCCATGCCTTTACTGGCTCGGTCTATCCAGGCACATTTCAATAATGCGTTTTGAATGTCCTGACGTTTTACCCGGCGCAAGGCCGTGTTTACGGCGGGTTTACGTTTGTCCCATATTTGATAACGACTGAACACCGTTTCGGTAGAAACGCCTTCGGCCAGCATCAGGTGTATGCCGTTTAACATGCGCAGTTCCCGGGTGATACTCCATAACACTACGGCCTGGGCTATGCCTTCGGCTTTGAGTCCAGACAGAATACGCACCACACGATCGGCCTGCCCCAGCAGCAGGGCATCACTTAAATCAAATACGTCATAGCGGGCACTGTCGGCTACGGCTTTCATGATGTGCTGATCGGTCACGCGGCCACTGCCATAAAGAATGTGCAATTTTTCGACTTCCTGGGCGGCGGCCAGCAGATTGCCTTCTACTCGTCGTGCCAGTATCCCGATTCCTGAATGTTCCGCCAAAAGACCACGCTGACTCATGCGGTGGTCTAACCAGCGTATGAGCGCGTCGCCTTCTATAGGCCAAAACGGGATGAACACGCCGATTTTGTCCAGGGCCTGAAACCAGCGTACTTTTTGGTCGGCAGCGGTCATTTTCATCAGGCTGATGATGAGGATGGCATCGTCCGGCGGACGCTCGGCGTAGGCCTGAAGCACGGCCGCCGCTTGCTTGTCGGGTTTGCTCGGCAGTCTTAGATCCAGCACCCTGGCTTCTCCAAACAAGGCCGACGATTGCGAGGCTTCTTCAAAAGCACCCCAGTCGAAATGACCGTCGGCGTAAAACAGTTCATGCCCCACAAACCCCTGGGCTTTGGCGGTCTGGCGTATGGCATCCAGGGCTTCTGTCATTTGCAAAGGCTCGTCCCCGCTTAAAAGATAAACGGGAGCCAGTTTTTGTTTGAGGTGGGCCGGTAGTTTGTCGCTGTTGAGCTTCATGTCAGGAGTCGCTGCCGCGCAGTCCGTATACGATACGACGCAACAACAACTGAGCGGCTTCCTTTTGCATTTCCTGGCGTATCAGACTTTCTTCTGCCGTTTGACCGAGGGGAGAGGTTTGGTCGTTGAAGTAATCCCGTTTTATTTCTATTTCCTGGCGCGGTAACAGGATTTCACCCTTGGGGGTAGTGACATCGTATTCCACCCGGAAGGTTAGATCGTAGGTATTGGCGCGGCCCTGGCGGCTTAAGGTGACGGGGCGGCGTTCCTGCCGGGCACGAACGATATGCACCACGGCCCCGGCATCGGCGGATGTGAGCGCGACTGACCCGCCGGAATGGGCCAGCAACTGGTTGAACTCACTGGTGAACGAATCAAACCGGTTGTCTCCTTCGACATATACCGTTCGGGCCAGTGAGTGCTCGGCGATGCGGCCACGGAAGTGAAACCCACAGGCCGACAAGCACACGGCCATGCCCAGACAGACAACAGACACTGACTTGTTCATCCGGTCTACACCACTATGTTGATGAGTTTATTGGGTACTACGATCAGTTTTTTGACCGGCTTTCCGTCCAGAAAAGGCTGTACCTGGGCATCGGCCAGTGCTAAAGCCTCTATCGTTTCTCGACTGGCCGAAGCCGGAACCGCGAGCTTGCCTCTGAGTTTGCCATTCACCTGAATCACCAGTTCGATGGTGTCTTGAACCAGGGCCGATTCGTCTACCCTTGGCCAACCGGCTTCGAGTATGTCCGTGCCGGGGGACAGTGTTTCCCACAATGTGTGGCAAATGTGCGGTGCGATGGGATAAAGCAGCCTTAACAGTATGGAATACCCCTCATACAGCACGGCCTGAGCGGCTTCCGGCAAAGGTGTGGCCGACCAGTAGGTTTTGTCGTCGGTCAAGACATTAAGGATTTTCATGCAGGCGGACACTACGGTGTTGAACTGATGTTTTTCGTAATCCGACACCGCTTGTTTGAGGCTGGTGTGTATCAGACGACGCGCCTCACGCCAGGCCGGTTCCTGAGGGGATGTGCCGTCCAGTATAAGCGGGTGGCTGGCGGCTAAGGTCAGCCAGTCGGCCGCCGCCATGCGGTTCCACAAACGTTTTAGAAACCGGGACGCGCCTTCCACGCCGCTGTCAGACCACTCCAGCGACAGTTCGGGTGGTGCCGCAAACAGGGTGAACAGGCGCACCGTATCGGCCCCGTAGCGGTGGATGAGCGTTTCCGGATCCACACCGTTGTTTTTGGATTTGGACATTTTTTCTATAGGCCCTACCGTGACGGCTTCTCCATCCGCCTTGGCGATAGCCCCGGTGATACGGCCCCGGTCATCGCTTTGCACGTCGACTTCGACCGGGCTGAAGTAATGCTTTTTGCCCTGAGTGTCGCGGTAAAACGTGGGGGCGACCACCATGCCCTGAGTAAGCAACTGGCGGAACGGTTCATCGCACTGTACCAGGCCGACATCCCGCATCAACTTGTGGAAAAAACGGGCATACAGCAAATGCAGGATGGCGTGTTCGATGCCGCCTATGTATTGATCGACCGGCAGCCAATAATGCGCCCGTTCGTCCAGCATGGCCTGATGGTTATCCGGTGAGGCGTAGCGGGCGTAATACCAGGAGGATTCAAAAAAGGTGTCCAGAGTGTCGGTTTCACGCCGGGCCGCCACACCGCATTGAGGGCAAGTGGTTTCATACCAGTGTGGCATTTTTTTGAGTGGGGAGCCTATGTCCAGGGTGACGTCTTCAGGTAACACCACCGGCAACTGCTCGGCCGGAACCGGCACGTCGCCACAATCAGGACAATGGATGATGGGTATGGGGCATCCCCAGTAGCGTTGACGGGAAATGCCCCAATCACGCAAACGGAACTGGGTGCGCTTTTGACCCAGACCCAAAGCCGCCAGATCCGCTGCGATGGCTTCGGTAGCCTGATGGAAATCCAGCCCGTCATACGCGCCGGAATCTACGCACACGCCGTGTTCGGCATACGCATCGTTCCAGTCGCCTGTGGCATCGACGCAGTCATAAGCACCCCGGTTTGAGGCGATGACCGTCTTGATGGGCAGGCCGTAACTACGGGCAAAGGCGAAATCCCGTTCATCGTGGGCCGGTACGGCCATGACCGCGCCTTCTCCGTAACCCCACAATACGTAATTAGCCACCCACACCGGCAGGGATGCTCCGCTGAGCGGATGCGTGACAAAACGCCCCGTGGCCATGCCTTTCTTTTCCTGGGTAGCCAAATCGGCTTCCGCTGTGCCGCCCCGGCGACATTCCTCTATGAAAGCAGCCAGTTCGGGTTGATGGCACCCCGCTGCCAGGGCCAGTGGGTGTTCGGCAGCGACGGCAACATACGTCGCGCCCATCAGTGTATCTGGCCGGGTGGTGTAGACCTTGACCACAGCCTCTGGCTCGACATCGCCGGCTTCAGGCTGTACCGGAAAATGCACTTCGCACCCCTGGCTTTTGCCGATCCAGTTGCGCTGCATGGCCTTGACCTGATCCGGCCATCCGGGCAGATGATCCAGTTCACTCAGCAACTCCTCGGCATAAGCCGTGATCCGCATGAAATACATGGGGATATCGCGCTTCTCGACCACCGCACCGGATCGCCATCCGCGTCCGTCTATGACTTGCTCGTTAGCCAGAACCGTGTGATCAACCGGATCCCAGTTGACCGGTGCGGTTTTCTGGTAGATCAAACCCTGCTCATACAAACGGGTGAACAACCATTGCTCCCAGCGGTAATACTCCGGTGTGCAGGTAGCCAATTCGCGTTGCCAGTCTATGGCCAGTCCCAGCGATTTAAGCTGCTCACGCATGGTGTCGGTGTTGGCATACGTCCAGGCCGCCGGGGCAACGCCGTGCTGCATGGCGGCATTTTCGGCCGGCAAACCAAACGCATCCCAGCCCATGGGTTGCAGGACATTTTTGCCACGCATCCGCTGGTAACGGGACATCACATCACCCAGGGTGTAATTCCGTACATGGCCAATATGCAAACGACCACTAGGATAAGGAAACATCGACAGGCAATAGTATTTCTCCCGGTTGGGGTCTTCGATGGCCCTAAAGGTATTACTGGACTGCCAGAAGTTTTGCACGGCAGGTTCTATGGTTTGGGGTTGGTAGGTGTCTTCCATCAGTCGGGGGTCATTCAGGTATGGGGAAAGGGCGGAAAAGTCGTAAAGGATACAAAGCGTTGCCTATGAGGGCAAACCGGATACAGGCAGGAATCAGTAAGTCCTCAACACAAAGTCATGGGTTTGGGGGATAATAACAAACCATCCCTACCCAACCGGCCCCATACCATGTCTTCTTCCCCGCCCTCCAAAGACTCATCCGGTATTCACTGGCATACGCTGAGCCTGGATGCCGTGTTCAGTGCGCTTGAATCGCGTGCTGAAGGCTTGACTCAAACCGAGGTCGATGGTCGCCTGGCGCAAGTGGGGCAGAACGCAGTGGTTCATGCCCGTCGCTTTTCCGTGCTGTCTTTGTTGTGGGCACAATTTCAAAATGTGCTGATACTGATATTGCTGGCCGGCTTGGGGCTGTCGCTTTATCTGGGCCACACGGTAGAACCCGCCGTCATCGGGGTCATCATATTTTTTTCAATCGGTTTGGGGTTCATACAGGAATATCGGGCTGAGCGGGCCATGGAGTCGCTCAAAGCCTTAACCACTCCGCAAGCCAGTGTATTGCGCGGTGGTCGGCTGTTGACCATTCCGGCCCGAGAACTGGTTCCAGGTGATGTGGTGAAACTCAACACCGGTGACTTGATTCCGGCGGATCTGCGCTGGATCGAAACCATACACCTCAAAGTCAACGAAGCCCCGCTGACCGGCGAATCCATCGCCATGGAAAAGATAACCGCCCCACTGCCTGAGTCCGATGCCATCTCTTCGCTGGGGGATAGGCGTAATCTGGGCTACGCCGGAACCACCGTCACCTATGGTCGCGGTATGGGGGTGGTGTTCAGCACCGGCATGAGAACCGAACTGGGGCGTATCGTGGGCCTGCTGCGTGACACCGAATCACGCCAAACCCCGCTGAAAAAAAATCTCGACCGGATCGGCAACACCCTGGTGTGGGTAACCCTGATGCTGGTCGGGCTGATCGTAGGGGTGGGCATACTCAGAGGTGAATCACTCCACGATCTGCTGCTGTTGGGCATTGCCCTGGCGGTGGCTGTTACCCCCGAAGCCTTGCCCGCCGTGGTGACCATCGCTCTGGCTTTGGGGGCACGGCGCATGGTGTCGCGTCACACACTTATACGCCGTCTGACCGCCGTCGAAACCTTAGGCTGTACTTCGGTCATCTGCGTAGACAAAACCGGCACCTTGACCCGAGACGAAATGACCGTACGCAAAATCTGGTCGGCGGGTGCGCTCACCAGTGTCAGTGGTGTGGGGTACGACCCGGTAGGTCGATTGATTCAGAACGGTGTGGCCATTTCGCCTCCACCGGTCATCACTGAACTGCTGCAATCAGCCGTACTGGCCAACGATGCCGAGCTTATACGCCTGCGCAGCAATCAGTGGGAGGTCAAGGGGGAGGCCACCGAAGGCGCGTTGATCGTAGCGGCCATCAAAGCCGGCCTGGTACCGGGTGACATCAGAAAGACTTGGCCCAGAACCGGCGAAATTCCATTTAGCTCGGAAAGCAAACGGATGAGCACCCACCACACCGGCCCGGACGGTCAAACGCAAGTCTGTGCCAAGGGGGCCGTGGAAGTCATGCTGGAGGGTAGCTCTACCTGGTGGAGTCCCGACGGCGAAGCCCCCCTGGATGCTGCCGCCAAGGCCGGGATACTCGCCGTGGCCGAGTCATTGGCCGACGATGCGCTGAGGGTTTTGGCCGTAGCCCACCGTCCGCATACTCACCTGGACGATGCCGGACATGACTTATGTTTTCTGGGTCTGGTCGGCATGATGGATCCCCCGCGTCTTGAATCGGCCGATGCCGTGGCCCGCTGTACAGGGGCCGGTATCAAAGTGGTGATGGTGACGGGCGACCACCCCTCCACCGCCCGGGCCGTGGCCCGGGAACTGGGCATACTGCGTAAAGGTGTGTTGATTACCGGTGCTGAATTATCCCAACTGGATGAAGCCAGCTTCCGTTCGGCCGTAGACCACATTGAGGTCTATGCCCGGGTTTCTCCTGAACATAAATTGCGTATCGTCGAGATGATGCAAAGTCAGGGGCGGGTGGTGGCCATGACTGGAGATGGGGTTAATGATGCTCCGGCCCTCAAACAGGCTGATCTCGGCATCGCCATGGGGGTTACCGGTACCGATGCCGCCCGGGAAGCCTCGGACATGCTGCTCACCGACGACCATTTTGCCTCCATCGTGGCGGCGGTTGAGGAAGGACGCGCCATCTTCAGCAACATACGCAAATACTTGATGTATCTGTTGTCTTCCAACATTGGTGAAATTGGCCTCATGGTCGGAGCCACCGCATTGGGTTTGCCGCTCCCACTTACTGCCGTGCAAATCCTCTATGTCAATCTGGCCACCGATGGCTTGCCGGCTTTGGCTCTGGCCGTAGACCCGGCCGAAAGCACGCTGATGCAGCAGGCACCCCGCGATCCGGCCAAAAGCATTTTTACCCGTCGAGTGACCGCGCTGATGCTGACCGGAGGGGTGTGGTCGACTGGCGTCAACATCGGTATTTTCGCCTGGGCACTCAACAGTGGCCGCAGCCTGGCCGAAGCCATGACCCTCAATTTTGTTACGTTGACACTCATCCAGTTTTTCAAAGCCTATAGCTTCCGTTCGCATCAAGGGTCGATACGGCACAAGCCCTTCGCCAATCGCTGGCTGAATTACGCCGTACTGTGGGAATTGCTGCTGCTGGCCAGTATCATTGAGTTACCCATGCTGAATGATTGGTTTGGCGTCGTGGCACTGGGTGGTCAGGAATGGCTGATTGCCGGCCTGGTGGCAGCCAGCGTAATACCTGTTCTGGAATGGGCCAAACGGCTAATGCGCGACGACTAAACACCTACACAACTATAACGATAAATCCGATGCGCTCGATTCATTCCTTTCTGCCGCGTGACTTCATAGCCACTCACGATGATCTGATTTTTGCGGTGTTGTCCCATCATCTTGAAGACAACCGGATATTAGCCTTTCTGCGTTATACCCACTCCGACGGAATTTTTCACAAACAGGATACCCATGCGGCCAACGCTTATCTGGCTCAACACCGTCCTGATTACCTATACGATTCAAAAATACTGGCGGCCCGTTTACACGCCGTTCCGGTGGTCGACATCAGCCATCATTACCAGCCAAGCGTACGACTGACCCAACTGCTGGGAGACACTCATTCTGACAAGGTCTTGAAAACCGCACAGGATTTATGTCAGCGACTGGTCGATGAGGGGATTGGCCTGGGGCAGTTGGGTATTACAGGTTCACTGCTGATTGGGGCGCAACACGCCGCATCGGATATTGATCTGGTGGTGTATGACCGGGCGACATTTTTCCAGACACGCACCGCCCTGCACCGATTGATGGGCCAAGGTGTAATCACCGAGTTGTGTCATACAGACTGGCTCAACACATATACACGAAGAGGGTGTGCGTTGAGCTTTGAAGAATATGTGTGGCATGAAAAACGAAAAATGAACAAGGGCATCATGGCCGGCATCAAGTTCGACCTCAGCCTGGTGCTGCCGACCAACGCAACATTTCCCGAGCCTGCCATGAAGTCGGGCTACCAT
>JBPCSC010000540.1:0-1907 GCA_051007495.1 Methylococcaceae bacterium
ACCGCCCGCACCTCGAAGTAAGGATGGCGGAGATATTCCCTGGCCAGGTCAGGATGCCAGCGAAAAAAACGGTCTATGCGTCGGGCGTAGCGGTCATGTACACAGGCGTGTCCCAACTGACAATGCCCTTCAGCCTGGGCGACTTCCCGTTCACACCCGACACAACTGATGAGCTGACCTTGCCAGTCCCTGGCCTCGTCAATGTCAGTCTTCATCATCACACCCCATACGCTCCAGCACCTCCCGCAACACCTGCCCGCCCATGCGGTTAGCCGGGTCTAATTCCAGTAGTTTTTCCATCGCTTCCCGACCGGCGTCCAGTTGTCCAAGACGCAAATTCAGGTAGGCATAGCCTTTGAGCGTAAACAAAAAAAACCGGGGCAACAGCGCGTCAAAGCGGACAAAATCAGCATCGCCACGCTGAACCGAACGCCAGTCGCCTTTGAAGCCGTTATCCCGTGCGGCCTTGGCCAGACAGCGTTCAGCCACATCCAGGGCTTCTCGCAGCCTATGCGTGTAGAAATAAAACCGATACAAACCGATGTATACCGCCGCGTGATCCGGTGCGATCTCCCAAGCCTTTTGTAAATGACCCAGAGCCACGTCGTACTCACTAAAGTACTGGCCAGCCAGACTCAATTCCTGCTCCGCCTCTGCGGGCAAACCGCCCCCCAGACAGGCCAAGGCCAGATCGTCCACCAGGCAAGCCAAACCGGAAGTCTCGGGGTTTTGATCACACGCGGAGTCAAACCGGGCCGTCATGGCAGGACTCTCTCACGAAGCCGCTTTGACCGGGATGCTGGAAAGCGCGACGCTGGCCTCACCCTGAGGCGTGCTGCTGCTGCACGTTCCACACCCGCTGGCATTTGGGTTGTGGAATACAAATCCACTGGACAAAGGGGTTTCTGAAAAGTCGATAGTAAACCCTTGCAGCATCAAGCGGCTTTCCACCGGTAAAAACAGCTTTATGTCCTGATAATGAACCACGGCATCGCCGCTCAAGGGTTCAGCCTCCACACTGAACTCAGCGGCCAGACCGGAACAACCGCCAGGGCTGACCGACAGACGGAAACCGGCTTGATCACCGACTCCTCCGAAACGAATCATGCGGCGTATGAATTTTTCTGCATTGGGTGTAATGGTGAGTTCCATAGATATACCTTAAGCCGCCTGGTAGCGGGGATAGTGGGGGTCAATGATACAAGTGAGGTCAATCGGACAGACGGCCACACACTGTGGCTCATCGTGATGGCCGATACATTCGGTGCAAAGGGCCGGTTCAATCACAAACAAGCCGTTTGACGTTTCCGAAATCGCCTGGTTGGGGCACTCGGGTTCGCAGGCGCAACACCCGGTGCAGTTCTCGGCAACAATGGTGTAAGCCATCAGGCCGCCTCCGCCATCAAGCCACCCTGACGGATCTGGGCATCGCCCCGTTCGGCATGAACCCGTTCACCACGCTTCACTTCATCCAGATAATGTTTGAAATAGGCAATGGCCGACTGCTCAATGAATTCACCGGCGTATTGATCTACCGGGTCGATACCGGCGGTTTTGAGGTCATTTTTAGGGCATCCGCCGATTTTGGATACAAACACCGCGTGGCAATCGTTGATGGCCCGGATCACCGTGGCTAATGAGTCCTCATCGCCATATCCACCCTGGCAGTACAAATCAACCCGACGATGACCGACAAACTTGGCTCCGGTGGTGGAGAGTTCATACACCTGAAACTCCTTGGCATGACCGAAATGCTCATTAATTTTGCCACTGCCTTTGGTGGCCACCGCCACCAGTATGCGGATGTCGGAGTGCTCACCGGCCAGCGTGTCCATTTCAGCTTTTCGGGCGGCCACCACGGCCTCGCGCTCCAGTTCTACTGCGGCCTGATAAGCCTGTCGTGCGGC
>JBPCSC010000541.1:0-2020 GCA_051007495.1 Methylococcaceae bacterium
CCCCAAAGGGTATAGTGCGTCAGGGGCATAAGCGATGAAACCCTCAAGAGCCAGACGACGGGTAATATCTTCAATATGCGGATTGAGCCCACGGTTTTCGTGTACCACTAATATGGTGGGCAGTTTGCCCTGTACTTGGGCCGGTCTAACCAGATAACCACGAATCCTGCCGTATCCAGTTACTGAGCCGGCAAATTCGGCATATTCGGTTTTGATACGGGAATCGTCAGGGCTGATTTGTCGCGCTTCGGCAAAACGCGGGTTGAGCGCGGCGAGTAAACCGGCTGCGGTCATACCCCCTACGGCAAAGCGGGAAACACCCTCTAAAAAACCCCGCCTTGAGATCGAACCATGAACATATTGATCGAACAGCGAGAGTACTTCGGGTTGAAAATCATGAGCAGTTTGGCGTGGCATAAAATCCTCGATAAGGGTTAAGTGTTCCCAGCGTTTCAGCAGCAAGTATGCCAGCATGAAAATGGCGTACAGACACCCGATAATCCACAGGCTTCTGTTTATCTGGCAACACCCAAGTTGATTTCCTGTTGATAGACCGACACTTGTTTCCCGTTCAGCCTGAGGATTGGCTTAATAATGCACTTGTTTGAGGGTGGCATGATTCATGGTGGATGGAAGCCGTTCTTCATTCATTGCTGCGAATCCCTATGGACATAAAAACCAACGATACAACAAGGGTTCTCACTTTTGAGGAATCCCAATCACAAACCCATTCGATTCGAGCCAGTGCGCTGGTTTTTGAAGACACCCATTCCGCACGCTTGCTGGAACAAATTCGAAGGATTGCCCCCAGTGACGCAACGGTATTGATTACCGGGGAAACCGGCACAGGAAAAGAATTGATTGCCCGCCAGATACATAATCTGAGTCGCCGGGCACAAGGACGATTTGGTGCCGTTAACTGCACAGCCTTGAGTGAAACCCTGATTGAAAGCGAACTGTTCGGCCACGAGCGCGGCGCGTTCACCGGTGCATCCGAAAGCAAGGCCGGGTGGTTTGAAACGGCCAACCACGGTACTTTGTTTCTGGATGAAGTGGGTGACATGCCGCTGGGCCTGCAAGCCAAATTGCTGAGGGCTTTACAGGAAAGGGAAGTCGTGCGGGTGGGGGCCCGTAAAGCCACTCCGGTGGATATACGGGTGATTGCCGCAACCAATGTTAATCTGGAAGATGCTGTAGCGGCCGGGCATTTTCGGGCTGATTTGTATTATCGCTTCAACGTCGCGGCCATTCATTTGGCCCCACTCAGAGAACGCCCCGGAGATATTCTGCCGTTGGCGCAACACTTTTTGACTCTTTATGGCAACCGACTGGGATACAGCGAGGCCGCCTTGACACCAGAGTCCAGCGAACTGCTTTTGAATTACGACTGGCCGGGCAATATCCGCGAACTGGAAAACGCCATACACCGGGCGTTGCTGGTCTGCCCCGGAAGCCTGCTTAGAGCACAGGATTTCAAACTGACCGGCCTAAGGCCACACAAACCTGCCGTTTCCCAAGCCGCCTCCACGACTCCAACCCTGGAAGCCGCACTCAGAGCCTTGTTTGAAAAATCCCCTCCCAAACTGTTTGAAATGATAGAGGAAGCCGTTATCCGTCAGGCGTATGAGTATTGCGATCGCAATCAGGTACAAACAGCCCGGTTTCTCGATATTAGCCGCAATATCCTCCGTCACCGCATGGCTCATTACGGTATCGCAGTACGCGGAAAACCGATATGGGAACATAAACACACCCAGGATTATGCAGGTATGTAGAAAAAGGTATCACCCCCATGAAGCGGTCGCATCAGTATTGTGGATACCGCAGCATTTTTGGTGGCCAGGTGTTGGCTGAGAAACAGTATGCCGGTGGAGTGAGGCGGCTAAAGCGGGTTTGAAACCCTAAAGGGTATGGGCACGATATTCGCCTAAGTCCATACGGTTATCTGTTTGATAATCAAATTTGAATCCATTTTTAGTACACCTTTCACCCATTACGGGGTTTTCATGAGTAGAATGAT
>JBPCSC010000542.1:0-5018 GCA_051007495.1 Methylococcaceae bacterium
GCACATCAAAGCCGGGTTGATAAATCGACCCGCTGTTATTAGGAGGCGGCATCAATTCTTCCGGTCTGGCCGGGGCAAAAGCCGGATCATGACTGGGTGGAGGATTCAACATGGTCGAGCAACCCTGAACAAACAGGAACGAACACAAAAGAAAGCGATTCATGAGTTCACCAAATTAAAGGGTATTAGAAGCAAATCCGAGCATGTCGTTGGTGGTGGCTATGGCTTTTGAATTCATTTCGTAGGCCCGCTGGGTTTCTATCATTTCAACCAGTTCCTCCACCACATTGACATTTGAACTTTCCAGCGCACCCTGCTGCAAAACCCCCACGCCATTCTGTCCTGGTAAACCGACTACCGGTGCGCCACTGGACACCGATTCCCTGTACAGATTTTCACCTATGGGCTGTAATCCGGTGGGATTTATGAAATCGGCTAACTGAAGGTTTCCGACTATTGTGGGGGCGGTATTATTGGGTTCGAGTACGGATACCGTGCCGTCGGTACCTATGGTAACGCTTTGTGCTCCGGCGGGTATCGTAATGGCCGGTTCCAGGGTATATCCCCCGTTGGTCACCAACTGGCCGTTGGAATCCACTTTGATGGATCCGTCCCGGGTATACGCTATATCACCCGAAGGCATCAATACCTGTAAAAACCCCCGGCCATTGATCGCCACATCCAGGGAGTTTTGGGTTTGAATGATATTACCCTGGGTATGAATCTTTTCGGTGGCTACTGTGCGCACACCGGTTCCCAGTTGCAAACCGGACGGCAGGGTGGTGTTCTGGGTGGATTGTGCCCCCACCTGACGAACGTTCTGATACAGCAAATCCTCAAACAGTGCCCGATCCTTCTTGAATCCAAAGGTATTGGCGTTGGCCAGATTATTGGAAATAACTGACATTTTGGTTTGCTGGGCATCCAGTCCGGTTTTGGCAATCCATAAGGCTGGTGTAGTCATTGTAAAATTCTCCTGAGATAGTGGGTATTAGCCCATGCGCATGATGTCGGAACTGGCCCGACTGTTATCATCCAGGTTTTTCATTACCTTGATCTGGTTTTCAAAATGGCGGGCCAACTGAATCATCTGAACCATTTCTTCTATATTACTGACATTACTGCCTTCGAGGAATCCGGATATCATTTTAACGTCTGCACTTACCGGACTGGTTGTGCCCTCTTTCAAATGCATCAGGCCATCAGTTTGCTTTTCCAGATTTTTGCTGTCGGGATTAACCAGTTTCATCTGATTGATTGCGGCCATTTCGTTAGGATTAGCCCCCAACGGCACAATACTGATGGTTCCATCGGGCCCTATTTCCAGTTTTTGTGACGGAGGAATATCAATCGGGCCGTCGTTTCCCAATACCGGCAAACCCGAATCGGTTAATAGTCGGCCCTCTGCGGTGATTTCCAGATTTCCGGCCCGGGTATAGGCCTCCTTGCCATCTTGAGTCTGCACGGCGATCCAGCCAGCATCTTCTACCGCGACATCCAGAGTGCGCCCGGTGTATTGCATGGCTCCCGGTTTGAAATCGTAGCCCGGTCGCTCGGTCAGCGCATATACCCGACTGGGTTCTCCAGGGCCGAACACCGGCATGGTTCGTTGCTGTTCGAGATCGGCCCTGAAACCCGGCGTAGTCGTATTGGCCAGGTTATTGGCATTGGAGGCCTGAGCCTGCAGTATCTGCTTGGCTCCGCTCATTGCGATGTACAAACCACGATCCATGACGATGTCCTCAGTGTTTTAGAAATTAACGGATGTTGAGTATGGCCTGTGTCATGGTGTTTTCAGTGGTAAGCGACTGGGCATTAGCCTGGTAGCTTTGCTGGGCAATGATCAAGTTAATCAATTGCGCCGCGATGTCCACATTGGAGTTTTCCAGCGCACCTGCAGTGATACTTCCAAAACTGCTGGTACCTGCCTCACCGTAGACGGCCTGACCTGAGTTCATTGATTGAGTCCACTCGGTATTGCCTACTTTAGTCAGTCCTTGCTGATTCTGGAATCGCGCCATGACGACTTTCCCCATGGCCTGGGAATCTCCATTACTGAAGCTGGCGAAAATTACCCCTTTTGCATCTACATTGACTCCAGTCAGATTGCCTATAGGATACCCATTTTGATCCAAGCCATTAGTGCTGTACTCCACCGCTTGTTGAGTCGATTTGGTGAGGTCAAAATTTATCGACATGGTTTCTGCGCCGGATATAGGCACTCCGCCAGCAGAAAACTTGAGTGAGGGGGCCGGGACTGCATCGGGTGATGGGATGGCCCCGTCCAGACTGACCAGGTTTCCATTTGAATCAAAGGTGGGCTGAATGGCTTCGGGCGTAAGGGTCATCACGTTACCGTCCAGATATACTCTCATGTCCCACTGTGCCGGTGTCGTTTCCCCGGTATCCGGATCCACAGCAGATTCTGCTGTTTTCATAAAATAACTGGTCGCCGTATGGGAGTTACCCAGGGAATCATACACTGTTGCCGAACTGGCCCAGTTATAGGTATCCGGATTTGCGGCATCAAAAGCATCACTAGCCGTTATCTTGCTGTCTTTGCTATTGAGGTTGAAGTTCAGGTTTATTGCCGATGTCGCCTTGGGATTACTCTGGGTGCTGTTCTATTTAAGTGGTTGATACTCGCCCGTACTAAACCCAGCCTTGATATCTGAACCATCACCATTAGGCGGGTAAACTAAAAGCGGTTGATCCAGATTGTTTACCACGTAACCACTTTGATTGACGCTGAAGGTTCCAGCCCGGGTAAAGAAACGGTTTTTAGTATTCTCCGGGCTTTCTGATGTGACAAAAAAACCTTCACCACTGATGGCCAGATCAAGGTTGTTTTCAGTATATTCGAGATTACCCTGGTCGAATAACTGGGCTACCCGTGCGACCTTCACACCCTCACCAGGTGAGGTATCTCCCACACTGGATATGGAGTTATTGTATACATCGGCAAATTCCGAACGGGAACGTTTAAAACCGGTGGTATTGGCATTGGCCACGTTGTTGCCGGTGACGGCCAGCATATTCTGGGCGGCATTAAGACCGGAGATGGCGGTACTGAAGCTCATGATGAATTCCTCTGCTTTGTTTAAAGTTATGTGGGTTATTGATTCAAAGTATGGCGTACATATCCTGCATGGAATAACCGCCCAAGCCGGCCAGATTGACCTGTAACCCTCGGGTTCCTCCTAAAGATACGCTGTCTACGGTACTGGCTACCCGGGTTTCCAGTGCGGTGTTCTGCCCCCCCACCGAACCCACGGCCTTGATGCGATATAGCCCCGGCGAGGCCACGGTCTGTCCGTCTTCCAGTTGTCCATTCCAGGTAAACGGTACGGTTCCTTCCGCTTGTTCACCCAACTCCAGGGTTTTGAGTTTTTTTCCATTCAGGTCGCTCACTTCAAGCGTGACGTTTGCAGTACTCTGGGGCAGTACCAGTTCGCCGCGAACAGCACCACCCGGCGGCAGCAAGACCTTGTCAGAAGCGACCAGTGCCGAGCGTCCTACCAAACTGCTGGCGGTTATGGATTGCTGTTTCTGGGTGGTATCCACCAGACTCGCCATGGATTTCTGCATATCCTGCATCCCATTCACCATGGTAAATTGCGCCATTTGCGAGAGAAACTCGGCGCTGTCCTGGGGTTTGAGCGGATCCTGATGTTTAAGCTGGGTCACCAATAATTTCATGAAATCATCCTGTTTCAGTTGGTTTTTATTGGTATCTGTAGTGGCCTGCTTGCTGGCCACCCCCAATGATTTCAGAGTATTCAAATCAATTGCCATGGGTATTTACCTCTAACCTTGTCCCATTTTCAGGGTTTGTTGCATTAATTGTTTGGCAGTGTTGATGACCTGGGCATCGTCCTGATAGGAACGGGATGCCGACATCATATTGGTGATTTCCTCCATGGGGTCTACATTGGGTTTGAAAATATACCCATTTTCATCCGCCTTGGGATGATTGGGCATATATTCCATACGTAAGGGCATTTTGCTTTCTACTACGCCGGCAACCCTGACCCCTACCCCGGCATTCATATCATTCCGGGCGGTTTGTAAATGGGTGGCAAAAACCGGTTGGCGCGATTTGTAGGTGGCTTCCATACTGCTGCTGACGGTTTCAGCATTGGACAGGTTACTGGCCACCAGATTAAGCCGGGTAGTCTGAGCCAGCATCCCCGATCCGGCTATATCAAAAATACGAAATGAAGGCATGATCATTCTCCTCGTATAGCGGAACGCAAGCCCATAATGCGTTCATTAATAAACCCCAGCGTGGCCTGGTATTGCAGGGCATTTTCGGCAAAACGGATGTGTTCCTGTTCGGATTCAACAGTATTGCCATCCAGACTGGGTTGATGGGGATTACGGTATAGGGCTTCCATGTGGCCAGAGGAATGAATACCCTGATGCCCTGGTTCTGTTGCCCGCATAACCAGTTTTTGGCTTTGCTCTCCTTTTAGTATGGCTCTGAAATCGAGATCACGCGCTTTATAATGCGGGGTATCGACATTCGCCAGATTGGAAGCCAGTAATTCGGTGCGTTTATCCCTGATACGGAGTGCCTGGGTATGTATATCGAAGGCATTATTGAAGTTGATGCTCATGGTGTTGTCTCCTGGTGAAACTACCAGGCTTGTTGCAGACAACATGCCACGTACAGTTGAGGCAGTAATGAGGAGGATTCAGACGGGAAACGGGAGAAAAAGAACGGAAACCGGGGTTGCTTCCCCCTCGCGAAGAGGGGTGAAGCGACGGATTTTCGGCAGGAGAGGATGATGTCGGCGGAATTATGGCGGATCAGCCTGCGGGGAGGTAAGTGGCCTGGTGTTCCTTGAGCCTTTGTTGTACCAGACGGGCCAGATCATCCGGTACGTACTTGGCCAAAAACTGGTTGGCACCGACCTTTTCAACCATGGTCTGGTTGAACACCCCGCTAAGAGCGGAGTGCAGCTACTCATTCACATCTTCCATTGGGGGAATCTGGCGCATACGGATGGTTAATG
>JBPCSC010000543.1:0-4399 GCA_051007495.1 Methylococcaceae bacterium
ACCACGATCTGCGCGGGTTGGTTCAGTGCCTTCAACAGGTTTTGAAACCCGGTTCGGTACCCCTCGTATTGGGCTTTCAAGGTGGCATTTCGGAGTCCAGCATCCCTAATTTTTTCATCAAGTTCATATAGGGGGTTAATGAACAGGTTGTCACCAAAGGGACGATCAAGAAAACGAGGCGTAGACATGTTTTTTGTTAGGATTGGCTGTTTATAATGACTGAAGTTGAATCTGATGAGTTTTGAGGATATCCAGCCGGCTATGAGTTTTTACGATCTGAGCTTGCAGGACTATCTCATTCTGTTCGGCGATAATGGCTGCTAGGCGTTGTTTTTCACGCTTGATCTGGTTTTGATACTGTTCCATATAGTTTGTTATTGCATGGCAAGTGTAGTTTTTTATGGACTTACTGACGCTACTTTTTGTTTCGTTGAGCATTTCATCCAAAAAAATCAGCGCCTTTTCCCGGTCATGTTGCAGTCCCATCTTTTCCATCACGTTATAAACGGCGTATCCCATTAGTGCGATACCGATACCGCCAACAATCAGCGGGCCACCTGCCACTGCTGCGGCTGCCCCGGCTGAGGTACTGGTAGAGCCAACTAGCGCCCCCCAAAGACTGCCCAACAATCCGGGTGTCGGAGCCGTTGCCACAGTAATTGCGGCCGCAATGCCCTGTGACACGCCATAGGCAGCCACCCCGGCACCACCGAGCATGGCGGTAGCCCCGGTGACTTTCCCTCCCTGATAGGCGATATCTCTACCCTCAGTGGTTTCAAAATTCATCTCAAAGCGATCCAGTTCGATTTGATGTCCCCAACTGCTGACTTTTGTATCCACAGCCTTGCGAATTTCCCGCTGCAATTGTTGTCCCACTTTCTCACTGTAGGTTGTCAGCTTATCCACGACTTCCTTGATGATGTCAGGCAGCACCTCACGTTGACTCTCCCTGATTTGTCGTTTGTACATTTGCAAATCCTTTATATCTTGTTCAAACAGTTTAGTAGCCTCCTCGACCAGATCATCTTCAAGGTCGAGAATTTCCTTTGAACGACTCTCCAGATCTTCTTCAAGATTGGCCACTTTTTGCTGGGCTTCGCGTAGTTTCTGATCTTCGCTGTTTTTCCTGTTTTCCAGATCCTGAAGATGTTTTTGTTTACGTTGACAGGTGGACTCAAGGGCGCGCCCCAGTTCGCGCACATGCTGGCGCACCAGGTCATCGATGCGTTCCCGTGCAATGAAGTTGACCAGTCGCTGACGCAGCTCATCGAGTCCGTCTCCGGTTTTGGCCGATACCATGAATACCCGCTCATCGACCCTCACACCCCGCTTGCCAAAGAATGATGTCAAGCGTTCTCTCAAATCGTCCAGAACCATCTCCCGGTCTGCGTCGGTATTCAAGGTATCTGACTTGTTGATGACGACAAACAGGCGTTTGCCCGATTCGGCCATGTGTCGCTCCAGAAAATCCCATTCCGTTTCCGCACCCGCCTGTTGGGCATTGAAAACAAACAATACGGCGCTGGATTTGGACATTTCCAGGTGGGTTTTATGAATATAACGGTCGTCGATATCTTCCGTGCCGATGGTATCCACGATCACCAGTCCGTTTTTGAGGATTTCAGGATCATTCCAGTGCAGTATCAGATGTTCAAACCGATCCGGGTCGCCGCCGTACTGGGCGCCGTAGCGGGTCAAGGCTTCGGAAATATTCTGGCCGGAATCGGGGATGGTTTCGGTATGACCCATCCGGTTGCACAGGGTCAACTGGTTGGTTTCACCGTAGACGATTTGTACGGGATGGCAGGTGGTGGGTTTGTTGGTGCTGGGCAGTACGTCACTGCGTAAAAAGCAGCGGTTGATCCATAGCGATTTGCCGGATGAAAACCGCCCGGCCACCACGATGCTGAACTGTTCCTGCTCCAGTTTGGTTTTGGCTTCGCGCAGGGTCGTTTTTTGTTCTTCGATAAACAAGCCGTTTGAATCGTCCAGCAAGTCTTGATAACACTGGATGACTTTGTTTTTGGATGCAAATACATTCACTGCAAATATCCTCTCGTTTTTATGGTGATCAATTCAATGGCGGTATAGTCTTGATGACACCCTGCCGCCGCTTACTCCCATTTCACTATTGTAGGTTGGGGTGACGTAAGGAACCCCAACGCCCACCGTGGTTTGTTGGGGTTCGTAAACTCACCCCAACCTACAGGTGATGTCAAGACATCACGATTTCACTGGCTTTCAAAACCCCTTCAATCTTCTCCAGCCTGATTTCCCGTTCCAGTAGGGTTTTGTCGCTTTCTTCGCGTAAGGCACTCAGCCTTTTTTCCAGTTCTTCTACATGATTGATCCGGGCCAGTGCCTGTTCGGTCGATTTATCCACCATGCTGCGGCAATAGTCGATAATCTGCTGGTTATAATCCAGCAGGGTTTTGGCCAGGGCCATTTTGACGGACTGTTTATACCCACTGGCCGCTATATCTTTCACTTTATCCAGTGCCGCATCGAGCAGCCCCATCTGATCGAATGTGCGAATCAAACCAAACGCTGGTGCTTTCAGGGTGATATACCCCAGTAACAGGGTCGGTATACTCAACCAGCCAAACAGGGCGACACTGCCCAGTACGGCAATGGGCATCATTTGTTCGGCAGTTACGCGCCCGAGAGGAGATTGGTAAACGGGCAGTTGCAAATTCAGTTCGGCGAGTAATTCAGACGAGTATTGTTGGCCAGCTTCGATATCGCCTGGTACGGCCTTGAGTAATTGTTCCAGATTATCGCGGATGAAAGGCGCAAATTGCTGTTCGATGATTTCCTGTGTTTTGTTTTGTAGATAACCTTTGCGCTGAAGCTGGTCTACGGAACTGGACTCGATGAATGCTTCGAGTAATGCGATGTATTGATCCAGCGAATCCCGGATTTTTTGCACGGTCTGATTCAGGTGCTGGCGGCTACGCTCGCGGATTTCGCTCTTTCTGAGGGATTCCTTGCGTTGCGCCTCACGGATTTGCGTCAGTAACTGATTACGCTGTTCTACGGTTTTGTTTCTGAACTGTTCCAAGGCCAGTCGTTCGGATTTTACCCGTTGTTCCAGTTCGGCGATCAACTGGCGGAAGTAGCGTTGCCGACGCTGGGGCAGCAAGGTTTTTTGCCGTTCGCTCAGGTAGGCATACAACACCGATTTCAGGGTATTCGTTCCGGCCGGGTCGGTATTGGAAACGAAAAAGACCCGTTCGCCGGGAATATGGCTGCCCAGGCGTTGCTGTAAATCAACCTGGTTGGCTTGAACTTCTGGATCATCGCTGTGGGTGAAAACAAAAAACAGGTCATCGATTTCGGCTTTGCCCAGAAGAACCTGCTGGATGAAGTTGATCTGGGTTTGATTGATGGCGGCGACCAAGGGATTCATGACGAATACCACAATATCCGCCGCAACTGATGCAGCCTGGGTGCTGGCCCGCTGATCGGTGTCGTTGATGCCGGGCGTGTCGATGAAAACCACGCCGGGAGGTATTGCCAGATTGCCGGCCTGGTAATCGATCCGGGCATAGTGTTGTCTGGCTTGTTGCAAGCTGTCGATGGCCGCCTGGCCGGTGTATTCGGTCATTTCACCGGCATCGGTATAAAACCGGCTATGGGGTTCGGCACCGGGTTCACTGCTGAGACGGACGACGGTTTTGTTGGTGGGAATCGGATCGGCAGGCAGTAACGGCAGCCCCATCAGACTGTTGATCAGGCTGCTTTTACCGTGGCTCCATTCGCCAACGAAAGCACAGGCCAATTGCCCTCGTAGCGGTTCTACGTTCAGCTCAAACTCTTGAGCCATGAGCAGCAGATCTTGTTCAGGTGAATTCATGGTGATTGTCCGGTTGAAAGTCACTAAATGGCATACAGGCTTTCAGGAATAAGCCCTGACGGGAAATTATCAGCTACATCACAGTACGGAGGCAAACTTTTTTTTTCAGAATTTCATATAGATATACTTCTACTTTAGAGCGTATCCTGTGGTTATGAAGCTCAGTGGTCGTTATTTTCAAAGGGGTTTAATCCGGGGGAGCGCGGGAGTCCAACCCGCATTGCGGCCAGGATGGCCGCGCTCCCGGCAATTGGCCGTTATACCGATTCAAACACCACCCGCTCCAGTCCCAACGCCACCACCGCGAAGCAAGTGATGGTGGGTATTCCATAACGGGTTTTCAGGGTATCGGCGTAGCGTTCGGCCTGACTTCTGGCTTCGTCCAGTTTTTTTCTGACCAGCGGCAAAACCAGCAATTCTTCCCGCGATTTCGCGTTCACTTCAAGACCGGTCAGCCCCAGTTCCTTCAAACCCACATACTTGAATTCCAGTATCAGATCGAGCGCCTGAAAGCGGCGCATGTCAGGACGCACGATGAGGCTG
>JBPCSC010000544.1:0-4004 GCA_051007495.1 Methylococcaceae bacterium
GGAAGTGCTGTCTCTGGGTTTTTGGGGAGAAAAAATTGGAACGGCCATCGTCGGGGGAACGCATCGTATGGAAGTCATAGACCCTGAAGCCTTGGCCCAACAGCAAACCGAACTGGCCGGTATCGAACAGCAAAGCCATCAACTGCGTCTGGCCATCAGCCGTAATCAGGACATGGCCAACGAACGGGAATTGAGCGGATGGGCACTGGAACAAAACCAAAAGGAACAGGTTCGCCTGGAAGATGAACTGAGGCAACTGCAAGCCCGGGCGGAACAGAATTACCGCGAGGCTGAACAGTATCAGCGCGAACTCCGCCAGAATCAGCTTAAAAGCTATACCGAGCGGGCCATCAATCAGTGGTTGAGCAGTTTCGACCAACAGACTTCAGGCATGATGGACTTGCTACGCGCCAGGGTTAAAAGCCATTGGGAAGATCGGGTCACGGTTCTGGTGGATGAACGCCTGCGGGAAGTCGATGCCCTCAATCAGCAAACCCGGGCTACTACCGAAGAAAAGCAGACCACGCTGACGCAGTTGCGGTCAGAAGCACTGGCGATTCAAGCGGCTTTGGAGCAGTTGGGATAAGGGAACGGCAATACTATTACCCATGGGAGCGCGGGCATCCTGCCCGCTAACGGCCAGGATGGCCGTACTCCCAGCATGAAACCCTGATGAATCCTGTTTTTGAAACTGAAACCTATAAACCTGACAGACGCTTGTGAAAATAGAACATTTTTTACGTTCAAACAGTGAACAGACGGTTATTTACCGTTATCTCGAATTATTAGCCCAACGCACAGCCGAATTGGAAGAAAACCTTGGCGTAAATGAACTCCAAGCCCTCCGTGCAGAAAACCGTCAGCTTCGCGCACAACTGGCGCAACTCAAACCGCCCACGCTGGAATCGCTTTTGGTTTTTCTGCCTATCATTTACCGTCATTTTTGGGCCAGTATTCGTCCTGATGAACTGGCCTTGCTCGCAGGTACGTTGAATGTACCCCAAATACCTTCACCCTGCCCGGAACCCACGGCGGACACTATTCTGGTGATGAAGCAACGCTTTCTGAATCTACCCGAAACCGAGCGGCAATGCCTGGTCACATTCTGCCGCCAACTGCCGCATTCACTTAACCCTCGCACTGAAATGAAGTTTATATTTGAGGAAATAAGATGAGTGATGAAAAACGGTTAAAAGAGTTGAAGAACCCTAAGTTAGTAACTGGAAAACTTACCTACTCTGATCTTGTTTTAGTGCTAAAAAATGATCCTGATATACGCAGCATCATGTATGAACTTGTTAGTGAAAAACTACAAGAATCACCTATAGCTAAAAATAATCCTACGACTGCACCAGCCATCACCAACCCTGATCCATCCAGTGAGACTCTACGTCAGCAACTCACTCCACAACTGAAGTTGTTGAAGTTAATACAAGCCGATAGTGAATTATGCGGTGACTGGCTAGGGGGCAAGACCGAAACTGAGGGGCAGCAATTGGTGCGTCTGATAGCGATTGCCGCGCAATGGGATCGAATTGGATTACTCTGGGATCGGCTCAAAAATCGTTGCCAAACTGAAAACCGACCGTGTAATGAATCGGAGCAGGCTATATTGGACGGAATGTTAGCCATACATAATCTGATATGGAACGGCAATCGAACTGCAAAACTGGCTACGGTGAGTACGGGTACGATTTACGATTACACGCAGCATCTGCGCGTAAACCCAATGGGTGAAACCATAAAAGCCCTATGGTTACCGGGTTTAATCAACGTGGCTGGAACACTGCAAAAATTATCATTGGTAGAAACCTGATGATCGGTGGTACGGACACAGTCTTGTGCGAACCGCACACCCAGTTTATGCCGCCACTCCTGCGGCCTATTTGCACCACTGGAGTGGTAAGGTGAGCACTGGCAAGGTATTGCTGAATTGCTCTGATACTAATCAGTTTTACAGATACATATTTTACATTTGAGAAAAATGCCATGAATGATAAAGTTCCTGAACATATAATGAAGACGTTTCGCCATGCTAATGCAGAAGAATTTGAAAAACAGCTTTTGCAAACCCGTTTTTGGTGGGTCGGTGAAGGTGAAAAAAATAATCGACTTATGATTTATGACAGTCAGACCGATTTGCTGTGGATAGCCCATCCAAACAAAGACACTTCTTGGTCATTGAAAGCAGCACTGACTCAGGCTGAACAGACCTCATTATGCGGATTTGAAACCTGGCGATTACCGATGCCTGAAGAGATCATTGCTTTTGCTCAAGGTGATAAGAATCCATTGCAAACAGGCAAAAAGTTTCGTTTGCTAGAAAAAGATTACTGGATGACTACGCAAGGTAGAATTGATTTGGATAATGGAAATCATGGCAATATTAACTCAACTGCTTCAGCACCGTTCATCGCCTGTAATGCTTTTTTCAGCAAGAAATCAGCCTCTAAATTCATACTGTATGTACTGCAAAAAAACTGGTGGCTATCTTCATGTTCTGAACAAAAAATAACTGATTTACTCATGGAAATACGTCATTCATCATTAAAGGAAATTTACCAATCCATTGATTATGCTTCAGCCCGCCTCCCCAAAATTAAGGCTTCCCAGTTCACTGATCTTAATGAAGGCATGTGGGAGTTTTGGGGTATGGATGCCGCACTTCTGAAGGAACATCAGGTACGTGCCCGCAATCCGTTACTCGATGTTAAAGACTGTAATGTCGCCATAGACTTTGGCACCAGCAGTACGGTGGTGGCTTAAGACGATAACGATCAGCATAAATTATTGCGGATCGGAGTTCAGGATTATTGGGCCAAAGAACAACCCAGTGATTATGAAAACCCCACTGTGTTGGAGTTTATTGACTTTCACGCCATGCTAGAGGACTGGAACCGGGTGGCGTATCGGCCGGGGGTAATGTGGGGACAGGTATGCTGCTCACACGAAGCCCAGACCCATTTTCGTAATCACAAGAATGATCCCAAAAGTGTCTCCAGTATTTTGACCCGACTCAAACAATGGGCTTTGCGTGAGGGTAAACCTGGCCAACGCATACGCATAACCGACCTAAAAGGCTATGAACACGAATTGCAACCACTGAGTCTGCGGGTGCCGGTAAAAGGGCAGAAGATGGAAGTGAAGGCAGAAGATTCATTTGATCCCATAGAACTGTATGCCTGGTTTTTAGGCTTGACGATTAACTGGCGAGGACGTGGTATTTTTCTGCGTTATTACCTGACTTTTCCAGTGGCTTATCCGCGTGAAGTAAAAGACAAAATTCTGGCTTCATTTCAACGTGGATTACAGCGTAGCCTGCCGCCCAGTTTAATTGAGCAAGAGGTATTTCAGGATTTTCAGGTCGAAGAACGCGCCTCAGAACCTACGGCTTATGCAGCGGTAGCACTTCAATATCTGGATATTAAACCCCCGGCCGAGGGCGTGGCGTATGCGGTATTTGATTTCGGTGGTGGCACGGCTGATTTCGATTATGGTTATTACCGCCTGCCTACCGCTGAGGAAGCAGACGAAGAAGGCAAGGAATTGGTGCTGGAGCATTATGAAACAGCCGGCGACCGTTTTTTGGGCGGGGAAAACCTGCTGGAAAACATGGCCTACCAGGTATTTGAGCACAATCGCGATGTGTGTCGTGACAAGAAAATTGCCTTTACCCGGCCGCTGGATGCCGATGATTTTCCCGGTTCGGAAATGTTTCTGGAATCAACCCAGGCCGCTACCAGTAATACGGTTATGTTGATGACGGCATTACGCCCCTTGTGGGAAACCGGCAAACTGCCTGATAAGCTAAGTACAGGAGTGCTGACGCTGGATATTTTGAACCGTGAGAGTCAGAAAGTTCCGTGTCAGTTGATGATAGATGAAAAAGCGTTGACCGCGTATCTAAAGAATCGAATTACCCAGTGTGTTAAAATTTTTCTGGCGGCTCTCAAGAAGGCGTTTGCTGATTCTCAACCTCATGACTTACATATCCTTTTGGCGGG
>JBPCSC010000545.1:0-5440 GCA_051007495.1 Methylococcaceae bacterium
GTTTGAAGCAGCCGGTATTCCGCTTGATTTTGTACAGGACAATGTCTCGTTTTCCCGCCAGGGGATACTCAGGGGGTTGCATTTTCAAAACCCGGTGTCACAAGGGAAACTGGTACAGGTATTACAGGGGGCTGTTTACGATGTGGCGGTAGACATACGCTACGGTTCGCCTACATTCGGCCATTGGTATGGAGTAACCCTGAGCGCGGAAAACCATTTACAACTGTACGTTCCCGAGGGATTTGCCCACGGGTTTTGTGTTGTGAGTGAAACGGCATTGTTTACTTATAAATGTACTGACTTCTATACCCCGGAACATGAGTATAGTCTGGCCTGGAATGACCCGGATCTGGGGATTGACTGGCCGATTACCGAACCCAGTTTGTCGGGTAAGGATCAGGCCGGTAAACGGCTTGGGGAGTTCACTCCTGAACAATTACCGAAGTGGCGAGCATGAACATATTGTTGATCGGTCGACGGGGGCAGGTGGCCCACGAATTAAGCCGTACTCTGGCGTGTTTTGGTACGCTCACCTGCCTTGATCGCCATACGGCTTTGCCGCTGGATATGGCCGATGCCGATTCCATACGCATGGCTGTTAGGCAGGTCAAACCTGGTCTTATCGTCAATGCTGCCGCTTATACCGCCGTAGATAAAGCCGAGACCGAACCCCGCCAGGCTGAATTCGTCAATGGTATTGCGCCGGGGGTGTTGGCAGAGGAAGCCTTGAAACTCGGGGCCGGGTTGATTCATTACTCTACCGACTATGTGTTCCCTGGCGACGGCAGTCAACCCTACCAGGAGCACGATGCCACAGGCCCCGCCAACGTGTACGGTCAAAGCAAGCTTATGGGTGAACGGGCCATAGCGGAAGTCGGCGTGCCTCACCTCATTTTGCGTACCGCCTGGGTGTATGGGCAGCGGGGGCAGAATTTCCTGCTGACCATGCTCAGGCTAATGAGGGAAAGAGAGGTGCTGAGGATAGTGGATGACCAGACCGGTTCCCCAACGTGGAGCCGACTGATCGCGGAAGCGACTGCCCTCATGGTGGCCCGCTCGACGGCAGAAGGTCAGTTCAGACCGGAGGACAAATCTGGCGTTTATCATTTAACCTCAACCGGAACCACCACCTGGTTTGGTTTTGCCGAAGCCATTCGAGCCATAGGTCTGCGCCAGGGTGTCTTGTCGGAATCCTGCGCTCGTCTTGAACCCATACCCACCAGCGCGTACCCCACGCCGGCCCGGCGTCCGGCCTACTCAGTGCTTAACACCGATAAACTGGCGGCACATTTCGAGTGTCGCTTGCCGGCCTGGGAACAGGCACTGGAATTGTGCCTGGAACAAGACTAAGGCACGGCCCGCAAACCTCCATCATGTTTCCAGTATGGCTCCAGCCAGCATGATCAAAATAAATCCTAATGCGGCGGCATAACACTTCCCGTCAAGCACCTGGCGTGGTTGGGTTTCCGGATATTGCCAAGGCAGGCTGGGCAGGCTGGCCAGTTCAGCCAGGGTGGTTTCCAGTGCATAGGGGTGATCGGCCTCGAAAGCCCGGTACGGCACACCGAGCGTCTCAAAATAGCGGTGCAAAAAATACTCAGGCGTGGTGCTTTCACCCGGATTGGGGGGCGGAACGCTCAACGAACTGCTTCTGGGTGTGCGTAGATAAATCCAGTACAAGCTGGCTCCAGTGGCTTGAAATTCAGCCTTGAGTCGCTCCCGCGTATCCGCGTCAATGCGGGTGGCCCCATCTGAAACCAGCAGCACCACCCGCGCCCCACCGTCTACTTGACCATCAAATGTTTCAAGAGCCATGGCCAAAGCCGGTGCCAAAGCGGTAATGCCGTGTCCCCGTTCGCTGATGGCCGCAATAGCGGCGAGTATGGCGGCATGGTCGGCGGTCATAGGCATCGCAAAAAGCGGAGCCGAAGAGAAATCCAGCATGGCGAACAAATCCCCCGGTCTTTTCGATACCAGTTCAGCCAGAAAACGCTGGGCCGCCACCCCTTTCGATTCCCGCGCCGCGCCGCCTAGATATTTACCGGAAAAGTTCTCGCCCATGCTGCTGCTCCTGTCCATCAGCAGCACGATTCGGGCACCGGCCCCAGCGTGGCTTATGGTTTGCTCAGGCAGATAAGGCTTGGATAACCCCAAAACCAAACCGAGCACGGCCAAAACCCCGGCCAGGCGCATACCCCGATCCAGCCAGACAGACAGCCTGTCCTCTGGCAGCAGGCTTAATCCGGTATGAGCCTCTAGCTTTTGTCCGCGCCACAACCAAGGCAATACCGCCAACGCGCCTAGCCACAGCCAGGCCGGTTGAACAAACCCCAACATCAGGCCGCCCGCCTGGCGATCCGGGCGCAGTTCCGGCACAACAGCCAAAGCCGGGCCGAATCCGTTTCAGTCCACACCTTTTCCCCGGCGGCACTTCCGAAAAAAGCCTGCTCGGAACAGGCGAAAAACCAGCGTATTTCCGTCTCCAGCACCCGGTAGCGCGGATGGGCCAGCAAAAAATTGTCCACTCCCGACCTCAGCACCGTATGTCCTGCCGTGTGGTTGAACGCTTCATGCAGTTGCCTCAGGCGATCCAGACCCCCCGCATCATTTGCGTTTGAGGGTGACCAGGCCGATAACAGCGCGTCGAAGGGCGTAGACCGTCGCCAAGAGCGCGTCACTCTATACCCCAGAGCAGCCAGAGCGAGCAGCAGCCCCAAACCCCACAGCAGAAAGCGAAGCGATGGCACAGGCGTAGGCTCGGGTAATGGCGTGACGTTACGGATGATGACCTGCTCATCACTAAGCCCGGGCGCAATCAGGGGATTTATCGTTACGTGTGCGGATGGCGAGTCAATCTGTGTGGGCGCAGTCCCGGCGAAGTACACGGTAAAGCGGGGTAAATCGAAGCGTTCAGGAGCACGCACCCCTTTGAACAACTGGTAATTCAGACGGAAATCATAGCGAATGGTATTGGCCTCCTCGCTGGCCTGCCAGTTGATCTGGCGCAACTCCAGTGTTTCTTCGAGCGGCCCGGGTTGAGGCAAATAGCGGTCTTCCAATACCAGATTGTGCGGCGCGATGACGGTAAAACGATGCTCGATAATGTCTCCAATAACGTAACCAAAATCCCGAACCGACGAAGAAACGACCTCCACAGGTGTCGCCGAGACCAGTGTCGGAATCAGCATGAATCCAAATAAACCGTGGCGTACGTTCATGACTAAAGGCCTTGGTAGAAATAAGCCGTCACTGCATCGGCAGAAAAGGGTTCCGACAAGAACAGCGGCAATCGCCCACGGGAGGCAAACTCTGTTGTGAGTTGCTGGCGGCGTTCCTCGTAGGCCGCCTGAATACGCGTCTTGAGCGTGGGCCGCATCCAGTAGCGGCGGCGTTTTCCGGATTCAGGATCCAGCCAATAAACCCAGCGGTAATCCGGCCAGGTGTCAGGGTTTTGTGGTTCCCAGATGACCACCGGCACCACATCATGCCGTGCCAGCGTTTGGCTGAGGTGTTGGACGGCACGCAACGGGAAATGAAAATCTGAAGCCAGAAAGATCAGGCTACGCTGATGTGGCGTGTACGCCACCAACTCCGTCAAACCTTGAGCCGAATGGGCCGTAGGCTTGATGAGCGCGGCCTGTCTGGCCCACTCCTCAAAACCAGACTGAACTTGAGACGGTAGCCGACACAACTCGGCACGAACCACGGCATCGGCGGCCAAAAGGCCGAAAGCATCGCCACTGTGAGCGGCCGCCCGGGCCAAGCCGTTGGCCAGGCGGGTTAAGGTGTCGAGTTTGGCCGGGATTAGCATGGACGCAGACACATCGGCCAGCAGATACACAAAAATGGCACTGGATTGCCGGAAACAGCGTACCTGCCACTGCCCGTGCGGATCCTTGAGGCTGGCTCCAATATCAATATGACGTGCAGAACCCACCTGATGCAGTGGTCGGTGGCCCATGAATTCATAGCCGTCCCCCGCATGAACACTGCGATGAGATCCAGGATGAAACCGGGCAGACCGCCAGTCCACCCGATAATGACAGGCATGATCCATTTGCTAGATGACGTGTTTGACCATAGCCATAACACCCACAATCAGCAGGCTTTGGGCGATCAATACGCTAATCATCATCCATTTGAAAATCTCGGTTTTGGTTTCTGCAACATGGGTATGGGTTTCCACCACACTCGAATGCAGATCGGCCATGCGGGCATCCATCCGCAATTCTGATTCCCTGATGTCTCGTTTCAGGCTGAGTTGTTGTTCGTTGATTTCAGTGAGTTGGGTCTGAACGGTTTCCATCATGTCAACCAACACTCTGATTTGAGCCTCGACCTGTTGCTCGGTGAATCCACCGGCACGGAGTTTTGCGGAATATGCGGATGAATCCAACATGATGATAAGCCTGTGTTAGGGTGGGAGGGCCATTATATACTCAAGCTGTCTCCAGCTGCGTGAAGCGAGTTCCCGCACCTTAATGTCGTTTCTCCCTGAGAGGCCGGGCGCGACTGAACAGGCAGGTGGTTTTGACCCTGCCTGGCGCAATCCGTGGTTCAATCCATGTGAACATGGGTCGCTCAGGAACATGGAACCAAATGAAATGTTCAAGACGGCGGCAATGTTTATTTGACCCGCTTGTTGAGTATAAACCGGCCCAAACCCGGCATCACGAGTTCCGCCCATGCTCTATGGGGCTGCTTATGCTTTACAATTTAATACCCCCTCACCACTAACCTAAAGGTCGCACTCATGAACGATACCGATACTTCCCGCACCATCACCCCCGGATTGGTGATGATTCACTCCAATCGCATGGAAAACCTGCGTGATTTACTCCTGGACTGGTGTAAGCAAAATCCTCTGCCGCCACTGGAGCAAGAAACCATACTCGTACAAAGCAACGGTATTGCCCAATGGCTCAAGCACAGTCTGGCCCGAAATGAGGGCCTGGGTATTTGCGCCGGGGTTTTGTTTGAATTACCGGCCCGATTTACCTGGCATCTGTACCGCACCGTACTCTCCGCCACCCCCATACCCGAAACCTCTCCTTTTGATCGTGCGCCGCTCACCTGGCGTATTTATCAGTGCTTGCCCGGCCTGTTAAAACAACAACCCGACTTATACGCACCCCTGGCCGGTTTTCTTGACGATGACTCCCGCCAGGAAAAGCGGTATCAACTGGCGGAACAACTGGCCGGCTTATATGACCAGTATCAAGTCCACCGACCGGACTGGTTACAAAAGTGGAGTAATGACCCAAACCACCCCGAGACTTTGCCCCCTGAAGGTCAACACTGGCAAGCGCATTTGTGGCAAGCCGTGCTGGCCACCGCTCCCGAATCCGCCAAAACCAGTAACCGGGCTTTTCTGCATGAACCTTACCTTCAGGCTTTGAAGGCGAATCATTCCACCCTGCTCTCATCCGGGCAAATACCC
>JBPCSC010000546.1:0-8043 GCA_051007495.1 Methylococcaceae bacterium
CTGGATCGGTCTGAATCCATATTCAAAGCCCTGACAGCCACCACCCATAGAATCCAGGCTTTGCATCAGTTACTGCACATTTATCAGCAGGAAAAGGACTGGTCTGGGGCGATGAATTGCACTCTGGAGCTTAAACGCCTGTCGGGCACACTGCCTCGCGGAGAATCAGAATGTCAGTTTCTGTGCGAACTGGCAGACGAAGCCGATGCCCGGGGAGAAACCCATTTGGCGCAGGATTATGTCGCCCGTGCATTAAAAGTCGATCCGGGTAATATGCGGGCCTTACTGATACAAACCGAGTTTGCCAGACGCGCTGGTCAGCATGCCGGGTATCTCACCGCCCTGATGCGGATGAGCCAGGAGAGAATTGAATATCTTCCGGTAATCCTGCCCTTAATCAAAACCTGTTTCGAACATCTGGATGACTGGCAGGGATACCGAAACTATCTATACCAGTTACATACCCGGCATGGCTCGAATGAAGCGGCACTGGCATTGGCTGAATTGATTCATCACACCGAAGGAAACGAAGCCGCAGAAGACTACTTGACCGAAGTATTAAGGCATCGCGCCAGTCTTGATGGGCTTACGCTACTACTGGAGTTGAAAAAACAAAACCACCGTACGCTATTGCCGGAAGATATGGATATACTGATACAGCTTATGAAAGGGCTTTATGCAGACGGAATCTGTTATGTATGCGAACAATGCGGCTTTGAAGGAAAGCGATTGCATTGGCGTTGCCCGTCCTGTCGGCACTGGTCTACTATTAAACCGGTTCGACAGAAAATATCGGTGCGCTAACTCGGCACATATCAGTCACAACCGCCCAGTTCCAGTATCAACGATTCGTAGGCATCTTGATCGCTGGCAGTGTGGGACAGATTATTTTTGATCACTTCAAGCCGGGCTTCATCCGGTTTTAGTTTACGGGTAATCGAATCCAGCGAGGGGTAAAGTTCGTCCAGGCGTTTTTGATCGTGCTCGCGATGAGCCACCATAACCTGACCCCTAAGCGTATGGCGCAGGCATTGATCGTGATGGATTTTTTTAAGTAGATCGCTCGCTTCGTCCAGTTCCGAAGAAGCGGCGTATAGTGGGAATACGGCCACTGCCGATAACGTGAAACCAATAACCAGGGTGGGAATAATAGAAACCATGAGGCACTCCTGAAGATGTTGTTATTATTATGGATGGGAGTTCCGGCATAGAACCGGATCAGCGTTTCATCATGTCAAAAAATTCAGCGTTGGTTTTAGTGTCCTTGAGTTTGCCCAGCAGGAATTCACTGGCCGACATTTCATCCATGGGTTGCAGGATTTTCCTGAGTATCCAGCTTTTTTGCAGTTCATCCGGGGTTACCAGATATTCCTCTCGTCGTGTTCCTGAGCGGTTAATATGGATGGCCGGATAAACACGCTTCTCGGCAATTTTCCGTTCCAGGTGTAGTTCATTATTGCCGGTCCCCTTGAATTCTTCGTAAATCACCTCATCCATGCGAGAACCGGTATCCACCAAAGAAGTGGCAATAATGGTGAGGCTGCCGCCCTCTTCAATATTCCTGGCCGCACCGAAAAACCGTTTGGGCCGTTCGAGTGCGCTGGCGTCTACACCACCGGTCAACACCTTGCCTGAAGACGGCACCACCATATTGTACGCCCGGGCCAATCGGGTGATTGAATCCAGCAATATGACCACATCCCGCTTGTGTTCAACCAGTCGTTTCGCCTTTTCCAGTACCATCTCAGCCACCTGCACGTGACGGGCAGGGGGTTCATCAAACGTGCTGGATACCACTTCTCCCTTGACGCTGCGCTGCATTTCCGTCACTTCTTCAGGACGTTCATCTATCAATAAAACAATAAGGTAACACTCGGGGTTTTTCTCGGAAATCGAGTGGGCTATGTTCTGGAGTATCATTGTTTTACCGGCCTTGGGCGGCGAGACAATTAAACCTCTTTGTCCTTTGCCTATGGGCGCAATCAGGTCAATAACCCGGGCGGTCAGGTCTTCGGTGGTGCCATTTCCCAGTTCGAGTTGTAAACGCTCAACCGGAAACAAAGGCGTCAGGTTGGAAAAAAGAATTTTATGCTTGGCGTTTTCGGGTGCTTCATAATTGATTTGCTCCACCTTGAGCATGGCGAAATACCGCTCGTTATCTTTAGGGGGGCGAATCTTTCCGGAAATAGTATCTCCGGTTCTCAGGCTGAATCGTCGAATCTGACTGGGTGAAACATAAATATCATCCGGGCCGGCCAGATAGGAACTGTCGGCAGAACGGAGAAACCCGAAACCATCCTGAAGTATCTCCAATACCCCGTCACCAAAAATATCTTCACCACTTTTGGCCAGTTTTTTAAGTATGGAAAAAATCAGATCCTGTTTGCGGGTTCGGGCTACCCCTTCAATATCCAGGGATTCGGCAATGTCAAGTAATTCGGTGACGGGTTTGCGCTTGAGGTCAGTCAGATTCATGAGTGGTATTCGGGCGTGTTCAATCGTATTGGTAGGAGCACCCGAACGGGAATCGGGCATGAGGGCGTGTCAGAGGATGACACCAGGATTAAGGCTAAAGTCGGATGGGAGAAATAGTGGGATACCCAACCCCAAGGGTTGTCGGGCGTAAGGCGTTTTTGCCGTTGAAGGCGATGTATTCATGTCTGGGTGGAGAATACCCCAAGGGAAGAGAGAGAAACCGGAACCCGCGTGGTTCCTCTCTACTGGTCTTTCCTTGCCTGGGTTATAGGGATGATACGGGTAGTCGCTGCAAGGATGGGATCAAGGTTTGGCGAGTGCGGAATCAATAAACGCCGACAACTGGGATTTGGCTCCCGCACCTACCTTGGTTTCAAGTGCTGCGCCATTACGGAAAATCATTAGCGTCGGTATGCCTCTAACCCCATAACGTTGCGGGGTAGCGGGGTTTTCATCGATATTCAGTTTGACCACAGTCAACTTGCCGGCGTAATCGTCAGCCAGTTCGTCCAGTATGGGGGCTATCATTTTACATGGACCACACCACTCGGCCCAAAAGTCCACCAGTACAGGCCCTTCGGCGTTTAATACGGCCTTATCGAAGTCGGCATCAGAGATATAAAGGATTTTATCGCTCACAACAGTCACCACTTTGAAATTGCATCAGAATCTGACAAAAAAAGGTATAGGGAATACATCTCATCGGTATGTATCACAGGGATTATGCCTTCCCACAGTATCAATGATGTCTCACAGAACATACACACACGAAAAACAATCGTGATGCGAGTACGGCAAGATCAGAAATCAACGAATTGGATGAATTCAGGGGAAGGAGGCAAAGCGAGGCAAAAAACCAACCGGGTTAAATACGGAGCAACACGCCTGTTGGTTATTAACTTAAGCACTATCACCCATCCATGGTTATTCATACTTAAAAAGAAACCGGGACGATAAATCCAGAAAGGTGGTCGGGGTGAGAGGATTCGAACCTCCGGCCACTGCCTCCCGAAAGCAGTGCTCTACCAGGCTGAGCTACACCCCGAAACATCCTGAGTATTGTAGCCGGATCAATAGGTTCTGGCCACAGAAAAATGAGCCAGATCAATCAAGGCCGATTTGTATTCGGACTCAGGCAGCACATTTAACGCCTCTATGGCTTTATGTGCTTCTTCTTGCGCCCGTCTGGCCGTGTAGGGTATGGCTCCGGTTTGCTCCACTACCGCATAAACAGCCGAGAAAGCCGCTCTATCGCCGTTTTCTATGGCGGTACGCAGCACTGCGGCCTGATGAGGCTCGGCCCGTTGCATGGCATAAATCAAAGGCAGAGTCGCCTTACCGTCAGCCAGATCATCACCCAGATTTTTGCCTAACTCTTCCGGGTTGGCCATATAGTCGAGGGCATCGTCTATCAACTGAAACGCAATACCCAAATGCAGACCATACGCCTTGAGCGAGGCTTCATCTTCAGGGCATACCTGAGCCAGTATGCCGGCAAGTTGCGAAGCGGCACTGAACAATATGGCGGTCTTGCGGGCAATAACGGCCAGGTATTTCTCTTCCGAGGTGGTCGCATCGTTGCAGTTCAACAACTGCAGCACTTCTCCTTCTGCGATTGCCGTAGTGGTTTTGGAGAGCAGTTCCATGACTCGGAAATCACGAACGCCCACCATAAGCTCGAATGATCGGGAATAAAGATAATCCCCTACTAATACGCTGGCTGAATTACCCCACAAGGCATTGGCGGTTTCCTGACCGCGTCTCAGGGTGGATTCATCAACCACATCGTCATGCAGCAGAGTGGCTGTGTGTATGAATTCTATAACTGCGGCCAGGGTTATATGGTGTACACCGACATAACCCAGTGCTTTGGCCACCAACAGTAATAACAAAGGCCGCAAACGCTTGCCGCCACTGTTGACGATGTAAACCCCGATCTGGTTGATCAGAACCACATCGGAACGCAGTTCATCAATGATTAAATGATCTACCGCCCGGGCTTCATCGGCTACCAGTTGGCGGATTTGGGCAAAATCAAACGCGGGAGTCGGGTGGGAGGGGGGTGTCTGGGGGGAAGTCGGGGATGTCATCAAAAAAACCGTGGTTGAATGGGGCCTGGCGCAAAGGCCAAGGCAATGCTATGGGGGTTGTTACTGGGTGTCAAGTCAAAAGCTTTCAGATACAGCCAGGCGGTTTCGGTGTTCCTGCGATGAGGCAGGCGTATTTGAGCGGGCTGTCGGCGAACAACTCATGCAGATAAATCGAGTGGCCTTTTTCACTGCCCAGTTCCTTTTGTATGGCTTTCACAAACATTCGCATATTAGGCAGATGCTGAAAGCGCAGGTAATACTGCCTGAGGTAGTGGATGATTTCCCAATGAGCGGCGGTTAGTTCCAGTCCTAATCCCCAAGCCAATCGTATCGCTACGTCTTCGTTCCAGTCTTTAGGGTCAGCCAAAAAACCATCGGCAGTGGTAGGGGGCAGTTCTGTCGGCATCGTCATGGGTTTAACACCAGTTGAGGCACAGCCTGTGCGTCTGGCTCAGGGTCACGAACCCAGGGTAATCCACACGGGCTATGGCTTCAGGACAGTCGATGTTACTCAATCCTCTCAAATCAAGATCATCTCTTAACACATAGCCGCGTCCGCCTTGCTGTTGCAGTTGAACGATCAGATCGGCCATTACGGCGGTGGCGGTCAGCGCGTAAACCCCGTCGGCCAGCAGCAGAATCCCGTCACCCGAACCCAATCGGCACAAACAAGCCCGCAAAGCCTGGGAATCATGAGGGGAACGAGTCACCAAATGCAGCACACTCATGAGTCGTTCACCACCCAATCGTGGGTGAGAATCAACCCGGTCACCGCCTGACGCTCAATCAGCGCGACCGGCAACACCAACCGGGCGGGTGTCAAACCGCGCTCCAGCAAGGATTCCCGCTCCACCCAGAGCGTGCTGATGCCATAAATATCCAGTGCTTCCCACTGCTGTGCCAGTCGCCGTTCGTTAGATTGTGGTGACACACTCTGCCCTGACTGCAACTGCCACACGCCCTCGTCCAGAAACAGCAAGCTGACCGACTGATCGAACGCAGCGGTAGTCATGGCCATATCCAGTTGCTCCAGTGGGAGCAGGTCGGGTTCGGGTGCACGGCGGATAATGAACAGAAATTTCCGCATGACCGTCCTCAAACAAGACCTTGTTCGACACAGGCTAAGCGGAACCGCTCCACGGCAGCATCAAACCCGGCCAAACCGTTTCTGGCCTCATCCATCTGGTCGTCACGGCAAAAAATCTCTATCCGGGCGGCCCAATCCTTAAACTCCAGTGCCGAAAAGTACCCGGCATTTCCTTTGAGGGTATGGGCGACATTTTTGGCTTGAGCCAGATCACCTGCTTTCAGTGCGGCATCCAATAACTCACGCTGGGCGGGATAGGTTTCCCAAAACATACGCACCAATTCAGCCAGCAAATTCCGGTCTTGATCCAGCATTTCCAGTGCGGCATCCACGGCAAAAATGGCCATATCAGTGGAAGATTGTGGCACCGGGACGGAATAATCGCTGAACTCGGGAACAGATGGAGTGGAGGCATCCTCGCTGTTGAGGGGGCCTGATTTACGGGTTTCTACAATTACACGCAGCACGTTGTCGATGGTGAACGGTTTGCCGATGTAGGCATTCATCCCCGCCGCCAGACAGGCATCCTGATCCGACTTGAATGCGTTAGCCGTCATGGCGATGATGATTTGGTCAGGATGGCCTTTTTGGCGAATCTGGCGCGTCGCCTCATAACCATCCATCACCGGCATTTGCACGTCCATCAGTATGGCATCGTAAGCCGGGTGTGCGGCCAAAGCCTGTTCTACGCCCTCCTTACCGTTGTGGGCGATATCAACCGTCGCACCGTTACGCATAAGCAATTCGGAGGCGACCTGCTGATTGAATGGATTGTCCTCCACCAACAGTAAGCGGAACCCCGCCAGCGTGTTTCCCTTGCTCTTGCGTTCTACGCGGGTGTTCCGGTTTCCGTCGGTAGCACTGGCCTCAGTGTAGGCATCCAGCAGCATGGAACCGGTGGAAGGCCTGATTAGAATGGCATCGGGGCGATCCACATTTGGAACCACATCCTCCGCCGGAGTCACGTAGGTTTGCCGGTTATCCATCAGGATGATGGGTATGGGTCTTGAGTACTGCAAACGCCGTAACTCTCGCAAGGTGCTTAAACCATCCATAGGTTCCATCCTGCGATCAATGAACACGGCCTGATAGCGGGATTCATCCCCCAAGGCCGCCGTCATCTGATCAAGTGCGGCCTGACCACTGTCGGCGGCATCGACCAGCCAGCCTATTCGCCGAGCCAGTTTTTGAAAACTGGCGATACCGTGCGGATTGTCGTCGACTACCAACACCCGTACCGGTGTAGCGGGAACAGCAGGCTCATCGGCATCACCGGGTTGATATGGAAATGCCAGAGTGAAACTAAAACAACTGCCCACACCCAACTGGCTGGAGACGGTCAGTTCGCCGCCCATGAGTTGTACCAGGCGTTGACTAATGGCCAGGCCCAGGCCAGTACCGCCGTAATGTCGGGTGGTTGAAGACTCA
Organism: Methylococcaceae bacterium; assembly: GCA_051007495.1. Classification (GTDB taxonomy): domain Bacteria; phylum Pseudomonadota; class Gammaproteobacteria; order Methylococcales; family Methylococcaceae; genus CAIVXW01. Next base: position 7,081 of record JBPCSC010000546.1, read on the forward strand.
GCCTGGGTAAACCCTTCAAATATGGCGGATAATTTTTCTTCGGAGATACCTACCCCGGTATCGGTTACAGAAAACTCAATCAAAACATCATCAGGGGTAATCAATACATCCCTCAGGGCGATGACCACTTCTCCATGTTCAGTAAATTTGACTGCGTTGCTGGATAGATTAAGCAAAACCTGATGCAAACGTAGCGGATCACCAATTAGTATTTCCGGCACATTCAGGCTGACATCAAACAGAATATCCAGATCTTTGTCGCGGGACGCGCTCACCAGAATCAGCGAAAGATTACGCAATCCGTCATCCAGGCGGAACGGGGTGAGTTCCAGTTCCAGCTTGCCGGATTCTATTTTGGAGAAATTCAGGATGTCGTTCAGTATATTAAGCAGAGATTCCGCCGCCGTCTGGGCCTTGCTGGCGTAATCAAGCTGGCGTACGGATAACTCGGTTTGTTGCAACAGTTGCAAAAAACCGAGTACGGCATTCATGGGGGTACGAATTTCATGCGACATATTGGCCAGGAACAGGGTTCTGGTTTCGACCAGCCGTTCAGCCGCCACTTTGGCATTCACAATTTCGTCCTCCACCTGCTTGCGTACCGAGATGTCAGCCAGTACACAATGAATACTGACAAATTCACGTTACAGATTAAACTGCACACGTCCATTCATCAGTATCGAAATCGCTCGTCCCGATCGGTGTTTGAGGGTTAATTCACCACTGTAGTATTCATTTGCCTTTAATAAGGCAATCCAGATGCGGCCAGGATTATCGGATGCATCCGTCTCAACAATAAATTCGCTGAAAGATCGGCCTATTAACTCTTCACGGGTATAACCGAGTAAATCACATAACGGCTGATTAACATCCTGGAACCGCCCGTCTTTATCCAAAGCCTGATACGCCACAGGAGTATGTTCAAATAAAACCCTGAAGCGGGACTCGCGGGCGGCCATTTCC
>JBPCSC010000547.1:0-6924 GCA_051007495.1 Methylococcaceae bacterium
AATCCTCGCTCCAATCCCTGCTCCAATCCTATATGTCTTCCTTTTTCAATGGCATAGCGTTCAAATGATGATACAAAAGGCATGGGGGTATTCCTCTTATCAATGTTCAATATGCTCAAAAACGGACTTTTTTAAGGGGGCGGGGATGAAATAAGAACCGGGTAAAGACGATATGCAGCAGTGGTGCGGTGCGGCCAAGACAGACCGCACCGATAAACGACAGGGGGGAAATCAACCCGCAGAACGGGTTTTTTTGTAAAAGTTGATCAGACCGTTGGTAGATGAATCGTGCGAAGTTACCGGGTGTTCGTCGGCCAGTTCCTGAAGAATGTGGTTGGCCAGACGCTTGCCCAGTTCTACCCCCATTTGGTCGAAGGAATTGATGTTCCAGATTACCCCTTGAGTGAAAATTTTATGCTCGTAGAAGGCAATCAGAATACCCAACATTCGGGGGGTGAGTTTGCGGTAAAAGAACGAGTTGGACGGACGGTTGCCGGGGAAGGTTTTAGCGGCCGCCAGTTCGTCAATACGGCTTGGATCAACACCCAGTGCCAGCAGTTCTGTACGCGCCTCGTCTATGGTTTTACCTCGCATCAGTGCTTCAGGCTGCGCCAGAAAATTGCTGATGAGTACATCGTGATGGCTGTCTAGCGGGTGATGGCTTTCTATCGCAGCCAGAAAATCACAGGGAATCAGTTTGCTGCCCTGATGAATAAGCTGATAGAAGGCGTGTTGCCCGTTGGTTCCGGGTTGGCCAAAGATAATAGGCCCTGTGCTGTAATTCACGGTGTTGCCGTGAATATCTACTGTTTTGCCATTGCTTTCCATGTCGCCTTGTTGCAGGTATGCGGGTAAATGCTCCAGGTATTGATCGTAAGGCAAAATCGCGTAGGTTTCAGCACCCAGAAAATTGTTATACCAAACACCGAGTAATCCCATAAGCACGGGAATATTGTGTTCAAATGCCTGGGTTTTGAAATGGGTGTCTGCCTGATAAGCCCCTTCCAGCATGTCTTCAAAACCCTCCATGCCCACAGCCAGGGCAATAGGCAGACCAATACTCGACCAAAGCGAATAACGCCCGCCTACCCAGTCCCAAAACTCAAACATATTGGCGGTGTCGATGCCGAAGTCCGAGACCTTTTCGGCGTTCGTGGATATGGCCACAAAATGCTTGGCTATGGCGGATTCATCACCGCCGCAGTGACTTAAAAACCATTTACGCGCCGAACCGGCGTTCAACATGGTTTCTTGTGTGGTGAAGGTTTTGGAAGCGACGCAGAACAGGGTGGTTTCAGGGTTTAAACCCTTGATGTTCTTCAGTAAATCGGCTTCATCCACATTGGAAACGAAATGTACCTTGATGTGGGTTTGGTAGGGTGTCAGTGCCGAGGCGACCATTTGTGGTCCCAGACTGGAACCACCGATCCCGATGTTGACCACATCGGTGATGGCCAGGCCGGTGTGCCCTTTCCACTCGCCCGAACGCACGGCATCGGTGAAGGTTTTCATGCGGGCCAGCACGTTTTGCACACCCGGCATCACATCGACACCGTCTACCATGATGGGCAGACCCGAGCGGTTGCGTAAGGCCACGTGCAGCACGGCACGACCTTCGGTGCGGTTGATTTTTTCCCCTTTGAACATGGCCTCGATCATGTCTTTTAATCCGACCTGCCGGGCCAGTTCCAGCAGTAAGGTCAGGGTTTTTTCATTGATGCGGTTTTTGGAGAAATCGAATAGCAGATCATCGAACTTCAGGGAAAACTGCTCAAATCGTTCAGGGTTGGTCGCGTACAGTTCCCGCAGAGTATGTTGAGAAATCTCACTCAAATGGTGTTCTAGTTCAGTCCATGCGGGTAGTTGGGTGGGTGGGATCATCGATGCAAAATCCGGGTTGGTTGAATCTACGTGTGTTATTAAAGCCTGCTTGAGGTCACTCACTGACCGGGCTATATGATGCTGAAAATGTCCGTAAGCCATTGTGACAGTGGGCGATTTTACCCGAACTTTATGATAACGCTTCAATAAATTGCCGCTACTCGCAGTAATTGCTGCATATCCGTGTATCCCTGAACGATTTTGACGGCACCGTCTTGCAACAGTGTGTGCATACCTTCGTGCATGGCATGCTCTCTGAGTGCTGTCACGGGGGTGCGGGTGGAAATCAAGGCCCGCAGTGTTGGTGTGCCTACCAGCAACTCATGTATGCCTATGCGACCGCGATAGCCTGAATCACCGCAATAGGCACAGCCCACAGGCCGGTACAAGGGCCGGTTGCCGTTTTCCACGTCCGCCAGTTCGGGGTGGTCTTCCCCCAAAATGCGCGTCAGTTGCCGCCATTCATCGGCCTTTGGGCGATCGGCCTGCTTGCAGCGTGGGCATAAGGTTCTGACCAGTCGCTGAGCCAATACGCCGAGCAAGGCATCGGCACAATGCAGGGGTTCCAGCCCCAGATCAAGCAAACGGATGAGGGTTTCAGGTGCTGAATTGGTGTGCAGGGTTGACAACACCAGGTGGCCTGTCAAAGAGGCTTCCAGTGCGGTGTGGGCGGTTTCCCGGTCACGCATTTCGCCGATAAGGATGATGTCGGGATCAGCCCTGAGAAAAGCCCGCATGGCCGCGTTGAAATCAAACCCTATCCGAGGGTGTACCTGAACTTGCTGCAAGCCGGGTTGGGTGATCTCAACCGGATCTTCGGCAGTCCATATTTTCCGATCCGGGGTGTTGAGATGACCGAGTAGCGCGTGCAAAGTGGTGGTTTTGCCAGAGCCTGTCGGGCCTACCACCAAAAACAAGCCGTGTGGACGGGTGATTAGCTCCAGCAAAATCTGGCGGGTGTTTGGGCTGAGATTGAGTTGATCAAGCGGCAACCCCCCTTCGTTGAGCAACAAACGCAGCACGGCACTCTCACCATTCACCGTAGGCAGCGTGACCACCCGGATATCCACTGCCCGACGGTCTATCTTCATTCTAAACTTGCCATCCTGGGGTTTGCGCCGTTCGGCGATGTCCAACCGGGCCATGATCTTGATGCGCGACAACACGGCTGGTGCGTGGCTGGCCGGAATCTGAAGCCTGTCCCGGCACAGGCCATCAACCCGAAACCGCACCTGGGCTGGCGAGCGATCCCGGCCAGGTTCTATGTGGATGTCAGACGCACCTAAAGCAGCGGCATCGGTGATGATCTTGTTGACCAGTTGTATGATCGGTGCGGCGTGTTCGTCTGGAACCGGGTCTGTTTCAGTATTGACCGCTGCCCCGCCGGATAAGGTTTCGTCTTCCAGTCGACCGACCAATGTTCGGATATCGTGTACGACACCGCTCGAATGCACGCCCAAAAACCGGTAAATATCCTCAGGCAGAGACACCCTGAGCACGACTTGATCCAGCTTTAACACCTGTTGAATTTCAAGCACACGTTGATCGTTGCTGGGGTCATCCAGCACCAATACGATGCCATCATCACGGCTCAGCAAAGGCACGCAACGCATGTGTTTGAGGTAGGAGGGTTTAACCATCGCCAGTTTGTCGCTAGCCAGTGGCAGAGTGGGGTCGTAGGGTTGATAAGGTGTTTGATAATACTGCGCCAGGGCTTGCCCTACTTGCTCGGAAGTTAATCCTCTTTGGTCAATCAACACAACAGCCGGGTGTACGCCCAAAGCCTCGGCCTCCAGCAGAGATTCCAGCAGATGATCCCGGCCAATCAGGCCGAGTTGCACCAACGCGTCGTAAGGGTGATGGGGTGATTCAGTGTGGTGGTTCGTCATGGTGTGGGTTCCAGGGTTATTCCAGGTTCAGAATAAAATCCCACTGTTCGGGGGTGACCGGCATGACCGACAAGCGGTTACCCCGCCGAACCAGTGCCATGTCCGCCAGTTCGGGGTGGTTTTTGAGTTCGGTCAGGCTGATGGTGCGGGACAATTTTCTGACCAACTGCACATCCACCCGATACCAGCGGGGATGATCGACCGTGCTGCGCGGGTCGTGGTAGGGGTGGGTGGGGTCAAGTGCTGTCGTGTCGGGGTAGGCCGGGCAAACGATGCGGGCTATCCCCACAATTCCAGGTGTGACACAGTTGGAATGGTAGAAAAACACCGGATCACCCGGTTGCATATCATCCCGCATCATGTTGCGGGCCTGATAGTTACGCACCCCGTCCCAGGGTTCGGTTTGTTGAGGACGGTTCATCAGATCGTCAATACCGAATACATCGGGTTCTGATTTCATCAGCCAGTAACGCATGTTGATTGCTCCAGATTGCCAAGGGTGGGTTGTGGTTCGTATTATAGATAATTTCGCGTTGTGGTGGAGAGGCCGACGATGAAAACGGGAGGCAAAGCGCGTATCCAGTAGCACTTCGCGGTTTGTGTGGCGGAAAAGACAAAAAACAGGCGAAGATGCCAAGGGCAGGCGGAAACTCCAGCAGAGGAGGTTCCGTGTAAAGAAAGAGAAGTTAAGGAGGGTATTCCCCGCATTGCGCCGTAATCCGCTTTCGCCCTTGAACCAAGTGGTTCAGGTGGGTGTCACGCCCCCGCATCAGGCTTCCCGTACGGGCATGCACACAACGGGGTAAAGTAACCCCCGGGGTTGATAATTAGGCTCAAGAAGTAACCCAGCGAACCACGCACGCGGCAGGGAATACGGCGCAGGATTGTACTGGAATGAACAATTCACGCAAGACTTGACCCGGCCTCCAGGGGTATGCAGTCGCTCGCCAAAATCCGCCAATTCATTCAAACTTGCAGGAAATACGTCCCTGCTATTTCAAATCATGAGCCAACTTATTTCTCCTCAACACATTCTTCGCTCCATTTTTGGTTACACCCATTTTCGCGGCCAGCAAGCCGCGATAGTGGATCACCTGGTCAAGGGTGGAGATGCCTTGGTTTTGATGCCCACAGGAGGTGGCAAGTCACTGTGTTACCAGATACCGGCACTGGCCCGCACCGGAACCGGCATTGTGATTTCCCCATTGATAGCCTTGATGCAGGATCAGGTCGATGCCTTGCTGCAACTGGGTGTTAGTGCCGCATTGCTCAATTCCACCTTAACACTGGACCAACAACGCAATGTGGAGGAGCGTCTGCTCAAAGGCGAACTGGATTTGCTCTACGTGGCCCCCGAACGCTTATTGGGCGACAGAACCCTTAACCTGTTGGCCCGGGCCCACATCAGCCTGTTTGCGATTGACGAGGCCCATTGCGTTTCCCAGTGGGGCCATGATTTCCGGGCGGATTACTGGAAACTCTCGGTGCTGCATGAGCGTTTTCCCTCCATCCCCCGCATTGCACTGAAGGCCACCGCCGACCAGCGCACCCGTCTGGAAATCATCGAACGACTGGGACTGCAAGCGGCGGAGGTATTTTGCAGCGGATTCGACCGGCCCAACATCCGCTACCGCATCACCCAGAAACAGAACACCCGCACCCAATTACTGACGTTTCTGCGCGAAGAACACAGGGGTGAATCCGGCATTGTTTATTGCCTCTCTCGCAAAAAAGTAGAAATGACCGCCGACTGGCTATGCCGACACGGATTCACCGCCCTGCCCTACCATGCCCGTTTACCCGCCGAAGAACGTCAGCGCAACCAGCGCCGATTTCTCAGGGAAGAACAAATCATCGTAGTCGCCACTATTGCTTTTGGCATGGGAATAGACAAACCAGATGTTCGCTTCGTCGCACATCTTGATTTGCCCAAAAGTATAGAAGCCTATTATCAGGAAACCGGTCGGGCCGGTCGTGATGGCGCACCGGCCAATGCCTGGATGGTATATGGCCTTCAAGACATCATTGCATTAAGAAAAATGCTGGAAGAGTCCGATGCCGAGGAGCGACACAAACAGGTTGAGCGGCATAAACTGGAAGCCATGCTGGGTTTATGTGAACTAACTGGCTGCCGACGGCAAACCCTGCTGCGGTATTTTGGTGAAGAGCGAACCGAGGCCTGCGGCAACTGCGACAACTGCCTCAATCCGCCGGCCACCTGGGATGCAACCGAAGCCGCCCGCAAAGCCTTGTCCTGTGTGTATCGCACCGGGCAACGCTTCGGTGTGCATTATGTGATGGATGTATTACTGGGACGCCGCAATGAACGGGTCACCCGTCTCGGCCACGATCAACTCACCACCTTTGGTATTGGTAAAGACCTGGCGGAAACCCAATGGATGTCATTATTCAGGCAGTTGCTTACCCAGGGCTATCTGGACGTGGATTGGGAAGCGCACGGTGCTTTGCGACTGACCGAAACCTGCCGTCCGGTACTGCGTGGCGAGCAAACCGTACACCTCAGACAAGTCGAAAGCAGAACTCGGGCTACTCGCCCACAAGACAAACCCTTGTCCCTGTCCAACCCTGAACAATACCCCTTGTGGGAGGCCCTCAGAGAACTCAGAAAACGAATTGCCGAAGAACAAGGCGTTCCGCCTTATGTGATTTTTCACGATTCGGTGCTGATGGATATGCTGCAATTCAGACCGGTCAGTCTGATGCACCTGGGGCATTTATCGGGTGTCGGCCAGAGAAAACTCGAACGTTACGGTCAGGTTTTTCTGGATGTGATACGTCAGCACACGTCCTCATCCGCACCGATTACCATTTCCCTGGTTAACGAAACCACCGATGAAACCCTGGCCTTGTTCAAAGAGGGCAATACCCCCGAACAAGTTGCCATACGCCGCAAACTTAAAACATCCACTATTTACGAACATCTGGCCATAGGTATTTCCAATCGACTGGTCGCTTTGCATGAAGTGATCAATCTCGGCGCGACCGAAATGGCCGAATTACGCACCGCCTGGGATTCCCTGCCGCAAACCGCGTTAACCACATTGAAACCCTGGTATGAAGCCCTGCAAGGCCGTTACGGTTACGAAATTTTGCGCTGTGTCAGATCTCACTACGAGCGCGAGCAATACACCAC
>JBPCSC010000548.1:0-3502 GCA_051007495.1 Methylococcaceae bacterium
CGTTAAGGATGATTTCAAAAACGGTATGGTGGCCACCAATGGGGGAACCAGCAACCTGGGTGTAGGGCAAGGTGTGCGTGACGGTACGGTGGTTAATGCCAGCAGTGCTCGTGCTTATCTGGCCGGACCACACGGTATGCACCCGGTTAATGATCCGTCCTGGTGGAAGGAAGCGGATCTTTCCGCCGCCAACAAGAGCGGATCTCGTAAAGGCGGCTGGCACAATGATTTTGCCAAGAAAGCAGGCCCGGATGGTGAAGACCAGTGTGCCGCCTGCCACGGCAGCGACCACAAGGGAACACGTCTATCCAAGGCTCTGATTGATCGTAGCTTTGTGGATGAAAACGGTAAACCGGTCAAGGTTGCCGCTAATACCCCCATCGGTTGCGACTTGTGTCATGCCCTGGACAAGAGCTTCACCGATTCGCCCAAAGGTCAGGCGAAGTCGCACGCCCCACCGGCTCCGACCCCCATCGTGGCAGCCGGAAGCACCGGTATGGGCGGTATGGGTCACTAAGCCCTGCCGACAGACCAGTCACTTCATTTCGGGGACAGCGGATGTTCCCTCCCACAACCCCGACCGGGCGACTCGTCCCCGGATCGGGGTTTTCCTTTACTTAAGACGCTTCGATTAAGCCTCATGCCCCCTATTTCACATACTCTATCTGCCGGATTATTGGTGTCCTGTGTGTTGCTGGTTCATCCGTGTCTCATTCATGCCGCTTCCCCGATCGCCCTGGCCGGTTTTGATCTGACAGCAGAGCCTTCCGTTAGCGTGACGCTCAATGGATATAACAGCTACCCGGCGAGCAAGAGCGGCACACTGAATTTCGCATGGAAACAGATCAGTGGCATTCGGGTAACCCTCACTGATGCCGGAAAACCCCAAGCCCACTTCCAAACCCCAAGCAAACTGCCCAAGGACTCACAGCGGCAACTGGTGTTCCGTTTGACGGTCACCGATGCTTTCCGTCGCAAAGCATCGGATGAAGTTGTTGTTACGTTGACGACTTCGACCCAGTGTAACGACAGGGAGCGTGCCGGTTCCGGGGTGTGTCTGACCCCACCTCGCTTTAACGACACCGGCATTACCCAGTGTTCAGATACTCATGTGTACGGAGCGGCTTGTCCTCTAAGTCTTTATCCCGGACAGGACGGTGACTATGGCCGTGATGCGATCACACCCGGTCAGGCAGGATTCAGATTTACTCGTCTGGACGATCAGGGAAAAGTGCTTAAGAGCAACGGAATGGCTGGCGCGTGTATTCGTGACGACGTCACCGGATTGATATGGGAAAACAAAACCGCGACGGGCATTCATGATGTCAATATCCGCTATACCCGCTTGAATTCAGATCAAAACCCGGCTTCAGAACTGGTACGACAAACCAATGATGAAGCCTTGTGCGGGTATAAGGACTGGCGATTGCCTAATTTGATGGAGCTACAAGGTTTAGCCCATTACGGAATTCCGTTTCCTGGGCCGGTACAGAATTCAGACCTCTTCTCTTTAAGCCTGAACGAAACGCACTGGACGGGTTCTCTTGATCTCCGTCACCCGAATCAGGCGTACGTCGTTCAATGGGATGACGGACAGGTGTATCGTGATGCTTTCGATCAACCTCATGCGGTGCGTTTGGTACGAGGAACCCCGCTTGTCTCACGCTGGTTTGTCTCGCGTAGTGGCGATGAAGTCACCGATCGCACGACCGGCCTGACATGGAAACGCTGCGAGGAAGGTACTCGCTGGACAGGCCAAACCTGCGAAGGGCATCCCCGCTACTTCACCTGGTACGAAGCCTTGCAATGGGTGGTTCCCGGCGAACTCGGCTGGCGAGTACCCAATGTTAAAGAAATGTCTAGCCTGATAGACCCGGCATCTACAGCCACTCTATCCTTCAATACCGTCATGTTCCCGCAAGCAACCAATAACATGTTCTGGACATCCTCGCCCTATACGCTAGATACTTTCTTTGGATGGGTCGTCCAGTCGTTCTACGGCTATGCGTATTTCACTTACCTGGAAGATACCGGAGCCTTGCGACTGGTTCGCAACCGATAAGCAGCCCTCACTTTCATTAACTCAATACAAGGTTTGTCGAATGACCGGATTCTGGCTGGTAGCCATACTGCTACTGCTTTTGGGCTATGTTTTTTTCATCCCTGCATTTAACCCTAAACAAGGTTCCACCCCACGGCGCGACCGTCTTAACGTATTGCTGCACCGTCAGCGACAAGGCGAACTGGTTCTGGAGGAACCGGACAATCAGAATCGAGCCTTTCTGGAGGCGGATTCATCTCGTAATCTGCTCAATGATCTGGAAAGCCCAAAGGAAAAAGAATCTGGCGACCTGACTCGTGGCCGAATTCCGCTGATCGTCACCTTGTGCTTACTGCCCATGGTGATTTTGGTCTCGTATCTCGCTCTGGGTCGGCCGGACATGATTGAAGGCACACCGCTCCTTCAGGCTCAGTCGGCTAATCCGGCCAGTTCGAACACGGACATGAATGCCAGCATTCAACGACTGGCTGAGCGGCTCAAGAATAATCCTAATGACGTAGAAGGCTGGATGTTGCTGGGGCGTTCTTTGCAAAGCACCCGACAATTCAATCAGGCCGCCGAGGCATACGCTTACGGCCTAAAACTGGAACCCGACAATCCTGACATTAAGGCCATGTATGCCGAAAGCCTGGCTGAGGCCAATCAAGGTAAATTGGCGGGGCGGCCTGTTGAATTGATTGAGGAAGTACTTAAAACGGATCCGCAGCACAAAAACGCTTTATGGCTGGCAGGTATAGCGGCAGCCGAGCGTGGTGATCGCAAACAGGCAGTGGACTTCTGGCAGAAACTCAGGCTGCAGTTACCTCCTGATAGCCCTGATGTTCAGCAAATCGACAATATCATTGCGGACATGCAAGGACAGCCCGCACCCCGACCAGCGACGGGGGGTTCCGTGGCAGCTGAGGCCAAAAATCCGGGCACAATCAGCAAGCGACTCCAGGTTGCCGTCACCTTGGCCCCTAACCTCAAAGACAAAGCCAGCCCGGATGATGCCTTGTTTATTTTTGCCAGAGCAGCAGAAGGCCCTCCCATGCCTCTTGCTGTAGTGCGTAAACAAGTCAAGGATTTACCCGTAGAGGTTAGCCTGGATGACACCATGAGCATGATGCCCGGCATGAATCTATCTTCCTTTGAGCGCATTATTCTGGGTGCCAGAATTTCAAAAACAGGTAAACCAACGCCAAGCGAGGGTGATTTGCAGGGATTAACCCAAGCACTTGCGGCAGAAAACAATAAACGCTACGAGGTCTTGATTAAAGACGTTGTGGTAGGGAAGTAGTTGGCTACCCTACGCGGGTCTTAATGGTTTCTATTTCATCCCTGAGCTGGGCTGCTTCTTCAAACTCCAGGTTGCGGGCATGGGTGTACATTCTTTCTTCCAGATGTTTGATCTCTGCGGCCAGTTCAGCTGTGGTTTTTGATGTGTAGTCCGGTTTCTTC
>JBPCSC010000549.1:0-1526 GCA_051007495.1 Methylococcaceae bacterium
GATCCAGCGTAGAGCGGTTCAAATCAGCCCATTCCGCCGTATCCATGGTTTTAATGTTGCCTGACACATCGTAGTTTTGAATCAGATACTCGCTGGTCAGCAGTACAGAATTCAGCACCTGCACGGTGGTGTCTTCCAGATCGTCAAAATTCTCATCGTGATGGTGGAGGATGGTCTGGCAAACGGATTCAGGCAGGCTCCATGACTTGGCGAAAAAATATCCCAACAGGCAATGGTTGGTGCCGGTTTCGGCTTCTTCAATTTCCAGAACTTCGTTTTTGTAGTCCATGGCCATTTCCACCAGCGGTTGGTAATCAGGAAATTTGCTGCCCAGCAACGGAACCGCACAGTCGTGAAACAAGCCACTCAAGTAGGCCTGCATGGTGAGTTGCGGAAAACGCTTGGTGGCTATGAGTTCGCAGGCCGATGCGACGATTTCGGAATGATTCCAGAACATCATGGCATCACGAGGGTCTTGGCCCACCGCGAACACATCACGCATGGCTGAGGCCAGCACGGCCTTTTGGAACATACTAATACCCATAAAACTGACGGCTTGTTCTATGGATTGCACTTTATGGCGCAGACCAAAAGCCGGCGAGTTGATGATCTTCAGTACTTTGGCCACCAGCAAGGGTTCTTTCTTGAGTTCTTTGCCGACTCTATCCGTACCCACATTTGGATTGTTTGTGAGTTTGACCAGTTCAGTTACGACGGCCGGTTGTATGGGCAGGTGAACTGATTTCAGTACGTCCCGGGTAGCCTGTAGTTTTGCTTCAATTTGCATGTGGGTTCAAACCTAATGGATTGTCGATGTTGATGTGTTTTTGAAAGGGTTGACGCCGATCCTGATCGGTCACGCGGTAAATACAGCCCAACCAATTGTTAAATACGGCTTTGGCGGTATCCCGCCAGGTGATGTCCAGATTTTTCAATATGTATTCTTCAGGGAAATCCGGCATTTCAGTCCCTGACTGTTTGGCTAGTCTTAAAGATGCACCATACGCATTGAGCAGGTTCTGGATTTCCTGATTGAAATAATGCTCGGGAAACGGAGGGTAATCGGTTCTGTTGTCGGTAAAGAATTGGTTCAATTCGCGTTTGTATTCCTTCAAAAGGCTGATGGTGTCGTATTCGGGGTGACCTTGAAAAAAAACCACCCGCAAAAGATCGGGGCTAACGGCCAGATGCACCCCGGCATCTTCGCTTTCCACCAGTACTCTTAAGCCCGCCCGTTCCATGTCGGCCCGGAAAATCTCGTTGTAGCGTGAGTGAGGCACATCGAAACGGGTGTTGATGTTGGCCACCAGGGGGTGACGTCTGTCGACCACACGATGCGCGTAAACCCCCCAACGTTTATAGCCAAGTGGGGTTCGTTTGATGCCGTAACCGTATTCGATCAGGGCATGGGTGGCCAGGCAAGAGCACAGTGTAGAGGTTACATTCTCTCTTGCCCAATCAAATACTTCGGTCAGAGGTTGCCAGAAGGCTTCCTGTTTGAGGTCGGCCTGGGTCACATTGGCACC
>JBPCSC010000550.1:0-6054 GCA_051007495.1 Methylococcaceae bacterium
GTTAAATTACGGCAATTACCCCGGCCTGGAGCGTTTTATCAGCGTCACTGCCGTGGGCAAAATCAGCGTGGGCATGGTGTTGGCCGCCAGTTCGTTTGCCTTGGCGGCCACCGTGCAGACCTGGATTGATGCCGGCCAACACCCCTCCATCGCCTGGCAATTATTGGCTTATCTGCTGTTAACCGCTTCGGAAGTGATGGTGTCGGTCACCGGTTTGGAGTTCGCGTACACCCAGGCCCCCCGTGCCTTGAAATCGCTGGTGATGTCCTTGTTTATGGTGTCTGTGGCCGTAGGCAATCTGTTGACGGCACTGGTGAATCAGTCGATTCCAACTGGGGAGGGGGTTCTGCGCGGTGCGGGGTATTTCTGGTTTTTCGCAGGGCTAATGCTGTTGACCTCGCTGATTTTTACCGAGGTGGGAAAACGCTACCGTGGTGTACACGTTAACCCTTAGGCTTTGTGCGAGAGAGCGGGTCAGGTTGTTGTTGTGCTCTGGCCAAATATCCGGGCAATTTGTTCTTGCGCCTCAAAAGCCGCACGGGCAGGGTCAACCGCATCACGAATGGGCCGACCAACCACGATGTAATCCGCCCCGTTATGAAAGGCTTGTTCGATGGTGACTACCCGCTTCTGATCATCGCTGGGGCGGTTTTCTACCGGGCGTATGCCGGGGGAAACCACTATCAGCTTGCGATCGACTTCTCTCCGCAAAACCGGCACTTCCAGCCCGGAAGAAATCACCCCATCGCACCCTGCCGCTAAAGCACGGCGTGCCCGCGACAACACCAGGGCAGACACATCGCACTCAAAACCCAAATCATCAAGATCACCCTGATCCAGGCTGGTCAGCACGGTGACGGCCAAAATGTGTACATCACCTTTGGCAGCAGCGGCCGCCTGCATGATGGCCTGGTTGCCGTGTACGGTGGCAAAATCGACCCCATGCTTCTGCAAGGCGTGTACCGCACGGGCTACGGTTTCCGGTACGTCGAAAAATTTGAGGTCGGCAAACACCTTCTTGCCACGGGCTTTGAGCCAGGCGATCAGGCCGAAATAATCACCGGCCATGAACAACTCCAGCCCTATTTTATAAAATGTGATGGAGTCACCCAGGGTCTCAACCAAGGCTTTGGCGGCCTCAATGCTGGGCAGATCCAAAGCCATGATCAGCCGATCGTGGGCGGGAATGGTGTGAGGGGAAACTGTATTACTCATGGTGAAACCGTTAAAAATGAATGTGGGCGGCATTATAACGACCAATGCCTTCAGGCAGGCGTAATCAACTCTTCAACCGCGAAGGTATGACATGATAACCGTGCTGATACAGATGGGTTTTTTGATAGCGTGTGGTGCGGCCTTTCGCGGGTTGCGACCGGGAGGAACCGACCCGGACGCACTGCGCCAGGCACTGACTTCAGCGGTGTACTATCTATTTCTGCCGGCCATGGTGCTGTCGGTGTTGGGCCGGGCTGAACTGGGGCTGGAGAGTCTGCGTATCGCCCTCTTCGGTATGGGCACCATCCTCATGGGTATGATCCTGGCCCCCGTGTTGTGCCGTTCCTGGCGGATTTCCCGCCGCCGTATGGGGGCCGCCCTTTTGGCGGTGGCCTTCGGCAATATCACGTTTCTTGGGCTGCCTTTGCTGGAGCAGACGTTTGGGGTCTGGACACAGGCCGTGGTGTTGCAGTTCGACTATTTCGCCTCCAGCCCCTTGCTGTATACCTTGGGCACTATGGCCGCCCGTCGCTATGGGCATGACCCACACCGATCGGTTTCGAGGTGGTCAGGCTGGGCCAATCCGCCCTTGCTCTCGGCGGTGATTGCGGTGGTGATCGCACTTTCAGGGATTAGCCTGCCGGATTGGCTGCAACGGGGTCTGGAGTTATTGGCCAGCGCGGTTGTGCCGCTCATGCTGGTATCGTTGGGTTTGGGCTTGCGCTGGCATTTCGATGGCCAGCACTATTGGGTCACCGCTGTGGCGGTGGTGCTATGCAAGCTGATCATCGTCCCCGTTTTTGCCGTAGGCTTGGGGCTGGAACTGGGCTTCAGTGGCGATATGCTCACGGCCCTGGTGCTGGAATCCGCCATGCCCTGTATGGCCATGGGGGTCATGTTCTGTGACCGTTACCGACTCGACACCGCGTTTTATTCGATGGTCACCCTGCTGACCACACTGCTGTCCTTGCTGACCCTGCCCTTGTGGCATCAGTGGCGTGAGGGACTGGCGTTTGTTCGTGCATTCGAAAGCGGTTTTTAAGGTCAGCGTTCGTATTCGTTATTACTCTTTATGTTGAGGAGACCATCATGCCAACGGTTGAAATTATTTCTCAAGGTGATGAAGTCGTAACCGGACAGGTTACAGATACCAATGCGGCCTGGTTGGCGACCGAACTTTCACGCATGGGGTGTGCTGTTCGCAGGCACACGACTGTCGGCGATGTGCTGGAAGATATCGCGGCGGTGCTGCGCGAAACGGCCGAACGGGCCGATATCTGCGTGTGCACCGGTGGCTTGGGTCCTACCTCTGACGACCTGACCGCCGCCGCAGTCAGCGCAGCGTTTTCGCTGCCTTTGTGGCTTGATCCTGAGGCTTTGGCCGGGATACGTCAGCGCATGGAGCAACGGGGAAGACCTATGGCCGCTTGCAACGAGAAGCAGGCCTGGTTACCTCAAGGGAGCGAACGCATGGACAATCATTGGGGAACTGCCCCTGGATTTTCGCTGTTTCAAGGTTCATGCTGGCTGGTGTTTTTGCCCGGTGTTCCCTCGGAAATGCACGCCATGTTTACCCGCTGGGTCAAACCCCGCTTGCTCACCCAATTCACCTTGTCTCCGCCGCACCGGGTGGTATTCCACACCACAGGGTCAGGGGAATCTACACTGCAAGAACGCATCAACGGATTAAACCTGCCGAACCACATTCGGCTGGGTTTTTTGGCCCAGGAGACTGGAGTGCAGATAAAACTGGTATTTACCGGCCATGAAGATGAACCCGACCGCCAGCACTGGGTGGCCGCAGTGACCGGGATACTGGGCGATGATGTGACGCGGGTAGATACTGATTAACCGGGTCAGGGGTTATGAAGTCGCCGGAATAAAAATTTTGTTTGAGATAATGTTGAGTATGCGCCTGTGACATACCCATACCCATCGGTTCATAAGGTATCGTTGAAGTTTTCAATCCTATAGTTTCTAGCCAGATGATTCCACGTTCATATTATTCCCGATTAACTCCAGGCCTGCTTAAACGACTGATGATTGTCGGTTCGTTGATCGCGCTAATCGCTTTTCCAGCGTGCACCCCGTATCGTGATCAGCCGGTATCGGCGTTTCAGTTGCCGATAGGCGCGCAATCCATTCGCGTATTCGATACCACCTTGCTGGCTGAACTGGATGTAGGGGTTCAGGCGGCGTATGCCGTGTATGGTTTTGATATACGTGCTGCCGGTTTGCTGCCGGTGCGCTGCCGTATCGACCACAAAGGAAGAACGCCTTTAACGCTGCATCCGCAGCAAACCTTTTTGATTGATCGTCAGCGCAGGGCCTGGCCATTGCTCACCACAGAACAAGTACGTAACCGCATTGCCTCAGCCCCTTTGGGTGTAGCCGCCCGACAAGCCGCCTATGTCCGCCTGTGGGGTGCTGCACACACTTCAGCCGGTGGGTTAGCGTTTGGATTGTGGCCGGACTCATCTGAACGCGACGCAACCCGAGGCTTGTTGACTCGTGTCAAAGACCATAAATATGCGGTTCATTCTGGCCGTCTGGCGGATGCCTATTTGCTCTTCCCGGATCGTGATGACATACGGGATGCCGTCAGCCTCAGGTTGGGTCTGGATATGGAAGGCAGTTCTCGTGCGGTCAACATCCCGATCACCATACAATGAACATCCCGGAGCGGTGCTAGAATGCCGCTGGTTCCAACTACCCTTGATGAGTGTCCTGTCATGCCTTTAATACGCCCTTTTTGTGGACTGCGCCCTCAACCTGCCTGGGCCAATGAGGTGCTGGCCCCACCTTATGATGTCGTCAACACCCGTGAGGCCCGTGAACAGGCCCGCGACAAACCCCGAAATTTCCTGCACGTCTCCCGGGCGGAAATCGACTTGCCCGCCGAGCTTGATGTACATGACCCTCGCGTCTACCAGCAGGCTGCCCGGGTATTCAATACCTGGAGAGCCGAAGGGGTGCTGGTACAGGACGAGCGGCCTTGTTACTACGCGTATCGCCTGGTGATGGAAGGGCGTACCCAACTGGGTTTGGTGGCGGCCGCCAGTGTGGCGGCGTATGACACGGGCCGCATCAAGCGGCATGAATGGACGCGACCCGACAAAGAAGATGATCGAGTCAGACACATCAGCACACTCTCAGCCCAAACCGGCCCGGTGTTGTTGTTTTACCCGGACAGTACGGCCATTGATCGTTTGCTGATACAGAGCACCGAACACCCCCCACTGGTGGATGTACAGGCTGACGATGGTGTCAGGCACAGTTTGTGGGTGATCGGCGAGGATGCTCGGTGCGCTGCCTTGACGGATGCCTTTGAGCAATTACCCAGCGTGTATATCGCCGACGGCCACCACCGCTCGGCGGCTGCGGCGCGGATAGCCCACGATCACCCGTCGGACGATTCTCGCCAGTACGTACTCACCGTGTCTTTTCCTCATCACCAAATGCACATCATGGAATACAACCGTTTGGTCACCGACTTGAATGGCCATGATCCAGACCGCTTGCTCCAGAATATAGCGCGGCACTTTCAGGTTGAAGCCGTCGCTGAACCGTTCAGCCCGAGTGAGCGCGGCACATTCGGCATGTACCTCAACGGGGGCTGGTATCGACTGACCCTACCGCCCGAGTGGATTCCGACCGACCCGGTGGGCCGACTGGATGTCAGCCTGTTGCACCGTTATTTGATCGAACCCTGTCTGGGCATTAGCGACCCGCGCCGGGACAGGCGTATTGATTTCGTAGGGGGTATTCGTGGGCTGCAAGCCCTGAAACAGCGGGTGGATTCCGGTGAGATGGCCTTAGGGTTTGCTCTTTATCCCACCCAGATCGCTGATTTGATGGCGGTGGCCGATGCCGGAGAAGTGATGCCGCCTAAATCCACCTGGTTTGAACCCAAGCTGGCCGATGGCCTGGTGAGTTTGTGTTACTGAACCGGATTCCCGCGTTGCGCCATCTCAGGGGCTCAGCGGTTGAGCGGGGTTCATGGCGGAGCCATAGGCTGATCGGGAGGTGTCGCGCCCCGGTTCCAAGGGGTTCATTTTCATGAACTATGGTATAGTTCGCCCCCAAGCAGAGGGCACCTGTCGCTCTCCCAAGTGACCCAGGATGGTTTTTTTTTAATAATAATTACGACTGACGACCTATCGTTATCTCCATGGAAATCAAAGAGTGGTTACAAGTTTGGCAATTTGATCACAATCCATTTGTGATTTTCGACGCAGATCGAGACCCCTACCTTCAGGCCTCGATGGTCGAGAACACCTCCCTCCGATCCTTGCTCCTCCATCTGGAAAAGCCCAGCCCTTACGTCATCTTCGCCATACGCGGGGCTGGCAAATCATCCATGCGTATCGACACCGAACGCCATCTAGGCCAGTTCAGTGACAAAGTGCTGGTGCTTAAATATGTGGAATTTAATGAGTTGTTGAGCGAGGTCTCCAAGAACCGCCGCTTGCCAATTGAGTATTCATCGCAGAAATCGGCCCTGGGGCGTATGTTCGCCCGTAGAAAGTATGAGGCCCTGAACCGCGAACCCAAGATGACCCTGGACGATCATCTGGACTACATACTGAAGCTAGGTATAGAGGAGTTGTACCGGTTTGTCACCGAAAACCAGAAGGAAGAATTGCTAAAAACCAACCGTGAGTTGGCGGAAAAATTTACTTTGTTGTTGGCTCTTTACTATGCCCCCAACGATCTCTCCAGCAAAATGGCCGCACTGAAACGGGTGCAGGACATCACCGGCAACCGCAAGTCCAGCAGCCTGTTCGCGCCGAATCCATCCAAATTTCTGGCGGGTGAAATCTACCGCAACATCAAAGG
>JBPCSC010000551.1:0-4937 GCA_051007495.1 Methylococcaceae bacterium
TTAAAAATTTTCTGGCGGCTCTCGACAAGGCGTTTGCAGATACTCAACCTCAAGAAATACATATCCTTTTGGCGGGTAATTCCAGCCGTTCGGATGTGGTGAAAGGATTGTTTGAGCAGGTGGAAAAGAGTGCCAGTGGAGAAGAGTGTTCTCCTCGTATTAAAGTGCATCCTCCCTTGCCTATGTGTAATGACAACCCTTACCGCCCTACTGCCAAAACCGGGGTGGCTCTGGGCCTTTTGCATCTTTGCCCAGGCGGGGTTATCAAAGTCATTCCCCGTACGGAGAAATTCTCAGGTAATGAAGCCCCGTTTCTGCATTATGTCGGGCGTATTCGGCAAGGCAAATTTCAGGCCGGCATTAACCAGGGCAGTGCGTATAAGACCTGGCATGAACTGGGGGTACCGAGTGAGCGGGTATTTAATCTTTATCACACCCAATCCCCCAAGGCCCATACCGGGGAAATGGAGCAGGGAGAAGCCGGTTTATTCAAGCAACGTATTGATCTGGCGGGTAATACCACGGGGCATAAAATCTTTGCCCGTATTATTGGCCCTTCTGCCATCGAACTGTGTACCGCCCGATCGCTGGACGACATCAAGCAGGATGAGAGTCGCTGTGACAATCTAAGAGAACTCAAACTGGGGTGAGTACTTGGGCACCAATGCCATATCCAGCTGGCTAGTAGTACCTGGCTAGTAATACCTGGCTAGTAATACCTGGCTCGTAGTACTTGGCTCGTAGTACCGCCTTTAGGCGGAATTACCTTGCCCCAACGCACCGGCTAAAGCCGGAACTACTAGCCTGAAACTACTAGCCTGAACTGGTAGTACTTGGCTCGTAGTACTTGGCTCGTAGTACCGCCTTTAGGCGGAATTACCTTGCCCCGACGCACCGGCTAAAGCCGGAACTACTAGCCTGGAACTACTAGCCTGGAACTACTAGCCTGGACTGGTAGTACCTGGCTCGTAGTGCTTGGCTCGTAGTACCGCCTTTAGGCGGAATTACCTTGCCCCAACGCACCGGCTAAAGCCGGAACTACTAGCCTGGAACTACCAGCCTGGAACTACTAGCCTGAAACTACTAGCCACTAACCCCTAGCCATTAAAAAACCGCTCCTAATCCGGTGGGATTAGGGGCGGTTTCAGGGGATTAAACCTTATTTGTTGGCCCAGGCTGAATGTATACGCTCCATGGCTTTTTCCAGATGGGCCATGCTGGTTGCAATGGACAGGCGTACGTGCCCTGGGGCACCGAAAGCTGATCCGGGCACAACGGCCACACCGCCTTCTTCTATCAATCGTTCCGATAAAGCCAGATCATCCGCTATCCCTTCCATGCGGTCTATTACACCCTGCACATTGGGTAATACGTAGAAGGTTCCGTCTGTGGTGGAGCAGCGCACGCCGGGTATTGAATTCATCGCCTCAACGACAAAATCATGGCGGGATTTAAATGCCGTCACCATCTCGGTGATAAAGGTTTGATCACCGTTCAAGCCGGTTTCAGCGGCGACCTGCGAAATGGAGGTGGGGTTAGATGTGCTTTGCGACTGGATGTTGGTCATGGCCTGAATCAACCATTTAGGGCCTGCACAATAACCAATACGCCAACCGGTCATCGAATAGGCCTTGGACACTCCGTTCAACACCATAACCCGCTCATACAGTGCCGGGCATACGTTCAAAATGTTGCAAAAACTGCCGGGAGTCCAGACGATATGTTCATACATGTCATCCGTGGCAATCATGATGTTGGGGTGCTTCAGCAGGACTTCAGCCAATGCCAAAAGCTCTGCGCGGGTGTAGGCCATGCCGGTCGGATTGGAAGGGCTATTGATCACAAACAAGCGGGTTTTGGCGGTGATGGCTCCGGCCAATTGTTCAGCGGTGATTTTGTAGTGTTGGTCTTGTGTGGCGGAAACAATCACCGGCACACCTTCGGCTAACAACACCATATCGGGATACGACACCCAGTACGGCGCGGGAATAATCACTTCATCCCCAGGATTCAACAAGGCTTGGGCCAGGTTGTAAAAGCTTTGCTTACCCCCACAGGACACCAAAACCTGGTTGAGTTCGTAGTCGAAACCGTTTTCCCGCTTAAATTTGGCGACTATGGCCTTTTTGAGCCCGGCGGTTCCATCAACCGCCGTATATTTAGTGAAACCCTCTTGTATGGCTTTGATGGCGGCCTGCTTGATGTGTTCGGGAGTGTCGAAGTCCGGTTCGCCGGCTCCTAGCCCGATAATATCTTTGCCCGCCGCCTTGAGTGCTGCGGCACGCGCCGTAACGGCCAGGGTTGGAGACGGCTTGATGGAGAGTACACGATGAGAAAGTTGCTGGTTCATGTTGAAAAATGACGGTAAAAAAAATTACGATTTTAGTCTGTTTGCGGTTTTTTTGGTTATCCTAGTGGCCCGGCCAGCGGTCAGTCGTTTTCTTGAAAGACATCCGCGACCTACAAACTACACACCATTATTCTGTGTGTGCCTAGCCCCTTTCAGTTTTCAAATCCCTAGTGAGGTTTTTCGATGGCGGGTATGAAAGTAGCCACCAAGTTGATTCTGGGATTCGGCTCCCTGTTGCTGTTTCTTTTGATTAGCACCTATATCGGACTGAGCGGCATGAATCAGTCGCAAGCACGTATGGACGATATCGTCACGGACAAGAATATCAAAGTCATGAACGCGCTGAAAATGCAAAGCCTGCAACAGGAGGTCAGCAGTCGCATCAAAAACATCATCATGCTGGATGGCGAAGCGGAGATGCGTATAGAAGAGGCGAAACTGCGTGGGTTGAGATCCCGTTACGACGAACTGGCCAATCAGTTGGACAAAACCGTAGTCACCGCAGAAGGACACCAACTATTGAGCCAAGTCCGATCGCAAAGTGAGATCACCCGTGAAGCCAACAACAAGGTGCTGTCATTTGGGTTAGAGAACAAAAATGAAGAGGCGATTCGACACCTGGTCTCACACGCCACCCCTGAAGCAGAAAAATGGAGCCAACTGCTGGGTGAACTGGCCGAGCAGCAGCAAAACATCGCCAGGAATTCCGCGCTTCTGGCTACTGAAACCAACCATCAGAATCAATCCCTATTGATCGGCATGGCGGGAATTGCCTCCTTGCTGAGTATTCTGCTGGCCGTGCTCATCATCAGAAACCTGACGCAGCAACTCGGAGGAGAACCCGCCGAGGTCGCCCGTATCGCTCAAACCATCGCCGCAGGTGATTTAAGCCTGGCACTCACGGTAAAAAAGGGCGACAGCACCAGCATCATGGCCGCCATGCAGCAGATCAAAGCCTCACTGACTCGCCTGGTTGCCGATTCTCTAAGCTTGTCCGATGCCGCCATACAGGGAAAACTGGCCACTCGTGCTGATGTTTCCGTTCATCAAGGCGAATACCGAAAAATAGTGGAAGGCGTAAACGCCACGCTGGATGCGGTTATAGTGCCTTTGAACGTGGCCGCCGATTACGTGGAGCGTATTTCCAAGGGAGCGATCCCGCCTAAAATCACCGCCTCTTACAATGGTGATTTCAACCTCATCAAAAACAACCTCAACGCGGCTATCGACAATGTTAATGCGCTCATCGCCGATGCCGCCATGCTGTCGCAAGCCGCACAGGAAGGCAAACTGGCCACCCGAGCCAACCCAGACAAACATCAAGGGGATTATCGCAAAATTGTAGAAGGCGTGAACGCCACCCTGGATGCCGTCATCGGCCCTTTGAATGTGGCGGCCGATTATGTCGATAGAATCTCCAGGGGAGCCATTCCACCTAAAATCACCGCAGAGTACTACGGCGATTTCAATGTCATCAAAAATAATCTCAACGCCGCCATAGACAATGTCAACGCGCTTATCGCCGATGCCGTAATGCTGTCTCAAGCGGCAGTTGAAGGTAAATTATCCACCCGTGCTGATGCGACTCGACACTTGGGCGATTATCGTAAAATTGTGGAGGGTGTTAATGCCACGCTTGATGCGGTGATCGGGCCACTGAACGTGGCGGCAGATTATGTAGACCGTATCGCCAGAGGTGATCTGCCTCCGGCCATTACCGATCACTACAGCGGTGATTTCAACACGCTTAAAAACAATCTCAATCTGGCCATACAAAACATCAACGCCTTGGTCGATGATGCGGCCCGACTGGCGCAGGCCGGAAGGGAGCTAAAACTCGACACCCGTGCGGATGCCAGCAAACATCAGGGCGATTACCGCAAAATTGTTCAGGGCGTAAACGACACACTGGATGCCGTGATCGGGCCTTTGAAAATGCTGATACAAGATGCCGAAACCCTGTCTTTTGCGGTGAGCGAGGGCAAATTGGACAAGCGTGGAGATATCACCCGGCACCGAGGTGAATTCCAGAACGTCATCATGGGAATCAATGGCATCATGACGGCGATCTGCGAACCACTGGAACAGATTCGTGTAGTGATGGCGGCGGTTTCACAGGGTGATTTGACCCAGGAAATCAACGGGCAACATCAGGGTATGTTTCTGGAACTGGCCGTAGCCATCAACAACACGATACACAAACTCTCTGAAACCCTTTCCAATGTTCGCAATGTGGCTAATTCCTTGGCCGCCGCTTCAGAGGAAGTCAACGCCACAGCGCAATCCTTGTCACAAGCCACTTCTGAGCAGGCCGCCAGCGTAGAGCAAACCTCAGCGGCCATCGAACAAATGGCTGCATCGGTCAACCAGAACAAGGAAAATGCAAGAGTCACGGATAAGATCGCCGAGAAAAGCGCGAAGGAAGCCCTGGAAGGTGGGGAGGCCGTCAACAAAACGGTTCAGGCCATGAAGCAAATTGCCGACCGCATCGGTATCATCGACGACATCGCGTATCAAACCAACTTGCTGGCACTCAATGCCGCAATAGAGGCAGCCAGAGCGGGCGAGCACGGTAAAGGCTTTGCCG
>JBPCSC010000552.1:0-2117 GCA_051007495.1 Methylococcaceae bacterium
TTTGGTCGGGGTGAGAGGATTCGAACCTCCGACCACCTGCACCCCATACAGGTGCGCTACCAGGCTGCGCTACACCCCGAAAGAACAGGCATTATAGTGTTTTTGGCCGCATAAGGCAAAGGGAATCGGGTATCATTTGTCGGGTGAGACCCGATACAGTGTGGCGATGTGTCCTACGCGCTGGATCAATTCAGCGTCCAATGCCTCACAGATGTGTTCGATCATCGTTTGCCGTTTATCACGATCCAGCGCGTTGACCCTGACCTTTATCAGTTCATGATGCGTCAGAGCCAGGTCGATTTCATTCAAAACGGCCTCACTAATACCGGCTTGACCGGTGATTACCACAGGCTTCAGGGAATGGGCTTTAGCCCTTAGAAATTTTCTCGATGCTATTTTCAGAATGTTCAAAATTTTATTCTCTACAGTAAACCATGTCACGTAGCCGCAGCAGCCAACGCTGGCTCAATGAGCATTTTTCGGATGAGTTCGTTATCAAGGCCCAATCATCAGGGTATCGTTCTCGGGCTGTGTATAAGCTCAAGGAACTGGACGAACGGGAGCAATTGTTCAAACCCGGTATGTCGGTAGTGGATTTAGGTGCCGCACCGGGCGGGTGGTCACAGTATGTGGCTGAACGTTTGGGTAAAAACGGCAAAATTATAGCTTTGGATATTCTGCCTATGGAAATAATAGAGCATGTGGCGTTTATTCTGGGTGATTTTCGCGAAGATGCGGTACTGAATCAATTGCGCGAGGTTTTGGCCGGTCATGCCGTTGATGTGGTGCTATCCGATATGGCTGCCAACATGACAGGTACTCGCCCCGTTGATCAGCTTCGCTCCATGCACTTGGCAGATTTGGCTCTGGATACCGCCCGGGAAATCCTGAAACCGGGCGGTTCTTTTGTGGTGAAGCTGTTTCATGGGCCTGAATTTGATGTTTACGTACGCACATGTCGACAGTTGTTTCGCAAGGTGTCCGTCAAAAAACCCAAAGCCTCTCGTGATCGTAGCCCCGAGGTTTATCTGCTAGGCAAGTCATTCAAGCCCTGAAGAGGGGTCATTTTCCGTTATGGTTGATTCCGGCATTTCTTCACTAATGACAGACAATTCATCCAAAGACAGAACTTTGGCCGCATTCAGGATGATGACAAAACGCTCGTCAATCTTGCCCATCCCGGCGATAAAATCGGTGCGTATATTTGAACCAAACGTTGGGGTTGGTTCGATGTCGGCACTGGCAATTTCTGTTACCTTGTTGACGGCATCCACCACCACACCTATGAGTTGGTGATGACCGCTGTCCTCCAGTTCTACGATGATGATACAGCTTCTGCGTCCTATTTCTGTAGGCCGTTTCCAAAACCGTATCGCCAGATCAATCACAGGAACTACCGCCCCGCGCAGATTGATTACGCCCCGCACCACCTCCGGCATCATAGGCACTTCAGTCATCTGGCCATATTCGATGATTTCCTTTACCTGCAATATGGCCACGGCAAATGATTCACTGCCCAGGTTGAATATCAGATATTGATGATCTCCGGTTCCGTCGGTGTCGGGTACGACTACAGAACCTGGCTGTTTGCTGGTCATCGTGTTGCCGTCCTCAACCTAGAAATGGGTGAAACCATGTTCATCTGGTTCTCCGGTTTGTAAGCTCATTTTTGTCGTTTTAGGCAAATGTGGGCCGGCTTTTCTGGACATGGATTTGTGTGTGATCACGCCTTCTATGACACCACCAACATTGAAAAACGTCATGAGTTGTTGCAGTTCCAGGGATTGCCCGCTCATTTCTTCTGCGGTGGCTGATAGCTGCTCTGAGGCTGAAGCACTTTGCTGGGTGGCCTGGTTGATTTGATTCATGGCTTCAGAGATGTGCTGCGCACTGCCTGCCTGTTCGTCGGAGGCTGCGCTGATTTCCTGAACCAGACCTGCCGTTTTCTGAATGGATGGGACGATTTCCTGTAGCAGCGATCCTGCGCGTTCTGCCAGTCCAACACTGGAGGATGCGAGTTGGCCGATTTCCTGAGCGGCCACTTGAGAGCGTTCGGCCAGTTTTCTGACTTCAGCCGCTACCACGGCAAAGCCTTTACCGTGCTCGCCCGCTCTGGC
>JBPCSC010000553.1:0-2327 GCA_051007495.1 Methylococcaceae bacterium
CTTCGGCAAGTGCGGCTTCGATAGACGACGTCATCTGTTCGCTGGTAATGTCGGTGACTTGCGGAAACTGCTCTATAAGTAACTTGCGTGCGTCAGCCTCCGTGTGCGCGAGATCCGGTCTAATCTTCAGCAGTGCCTTGGCCAGATGGCTAGACACATACATATGCGGCAGTTCTTGCGCTAAGGAACGCCCGGCTAGGCTGAGCCCAGATTCGACCTGGTTTAAGATGTCTTCGCGTTTCAGCCACAGGACCAATTGTGCCTGGTTATACTGCTCAGGTAGCCCCTTGGACTTGAACACTATGCCCAGTAAAGCCAAGCGTACTTTGTCACCCGCACCCGCGCCAAGCTTACCCGCGGCAGCATGCAGGGTGCCATAACGCTTACCTTGCGTGCTGAGTTCCTTTAAGTGTTCAAATACTCTAGTAGGCAATTTGGCAAGGCTACGCGCAGTGGCACCGTCGGTGAACTGATAATCGGTCCATAGGGTGCGCAGCATCTTGGCCAGATGCGACTTACCGCTGCCGTAGAATCCGGAAATCCAGACCCCTGGCTGTTCGGTGCCGGCATCAAGGTTCAATAGAAACTTGTCGAGGATGGTCTCCAGCCCCTTTTCGTATCGGCCATCACAGACGAAAGTCTCCAATTCGTGGCGGAGGATGGCTTGTGCCGCATCAGAGTGGTCTTCAGATACTTCGGCCACGCCATTGTTAACTAGACGGTTTTCGTTCGGGGGTTTGATGTAAATGTCTCTGTTCTGCTTAGTCGTTATTGCCTGATTTTCAGTTGCAGTGGTTTAGTCCTGGGCCAGTAAGGGCACAGCGAGGTAGTTCCAGCCATCGCGTGCATCTAATAGACGGTAGGTGTGGTTTTCGGGATGATGTTCGCCTGGGAAGAACACCAGTAAACGGCCTTGCACGGCTTCTTTGATGCCTTCGACTACCGATGACACACGAGCCAGACCGAAGAGCGTTCCGACACCTAGCAAAGCAACGACGGTGTCTGGTCCGGCATCGGCAGCAATTCTGGCTTTCAGCCTGGCATTGAGATCGGCAACGAATTCGGTCAATTCTCCCGTCTGATAACCCGCTAAATCTTCAGGGGATTCAAAGTAAGCGTCTCGATACTCTTGAGCCGCCATCCATTCGGGAAAAGCGTGGGTCACATCGAGTAGTAGCCATTGCTTGTCTGCCTGCTGAGTCACTAAGGCAAATTCCTCAACGTTGGCACGGAGGCGCAATTCGTCGGCTTTGTCGTAAACGGCGAAAATAACCCGCTGAATGGCAGCGAGTCCGGTCTGCCAGGGGACAGTGAGGTGCTGACGGTAACCAAACACCAGTTTGGCGACTTTAGACGACATGGGATGCCTCCTGACGAATTTGCTCTTCTTCGGAAGTTAGATAGCCTGGAAAACGCAGTTCTTTGATGCCGCCGGCATTCATAAAGACCAAAAGCCCTCGATGTGAAGCCGTGTTGGCAAGCGATTCCAGTTCGTCCTGGGTAACACATAACAAACTCAACCACTCGGAAGAAAACAGCCTTTGACCCGTGCGACCTTCCAGAAAACTGAGAAATAAGAGCATGGCGATGGATTCAGGGTGAGTTTCAGGTAATGAACGAAAATTGCGCACCCGCCCCTGCAACAGGCCGGCCGCCGTCCAAGTACCCGCAACGTTTTGCGCGAAGGATTTCAACGAGGCCGCACTGAAACGCCCTGGGTAGGATGTGTTAAGGAAGTGCTCCATGATATTTCGCGGCATGGGAGTACCTTCGGACTGTGCCAACACGAACGATTGCGTGCTTCTTAAAAGAGGATCCCGAGCTAATGCAACTGCAAGAGCCAACATGGGTTGTGCCGCCTCGTTAAGAGGCCAAAGCCGACGTAGAGCGCGGAAAATAGGATTAAGTGGATCCAATCCGTAAAGAGTCACCATGTGCCGTAAAGCTAGTTCGCGTGCCTTGCGGGTGGGCTTGCCAAGAACATTGCTATCTATGACTGCAATTATGTAGCCCGCACGCGTGGCTTGTGGTTGGGTGTTAGTCATCAGCACACGCAGATCATCCAGCATCATGGTTCGTGCTGCATGAGGCCCGCTAATGCCTAATCTAAAACCTAATTGGGTAAGAATAAGTTTATGCCGTTCTGTCATTTAATCTAACGCATTATTTGTAGATTTTAATTCATGTTGCTGTGGGTATATAAGCTTGAACATGAAAGTGACTTGTTTATAGATCAGGGTATTATATTAAATATGCCGGACAGAGATCGAAAAATATCCTGAATCGCACCGTTTCGCGTGAAATTATATCCTGTGATAGTACAACAC
>JBPCSC010000554.1:0-6667 GCA_051007495.1 Methylococcaceae bacterium
ATTCAAGCATTCCGCTAAAGCCAGTGTCATAAACGTCTTACAGCTGCCTGGGGCACCGGCTAACAATAAGCCATTCAGATGGTAGCGACTGACCGTTGTATTGTAAATGTCAAAAAAAGTCTGCTGAAAGGAGCACGGCAACCACTTTAAGTTTTTCATCAACTTAAAATCCAAACGATCGGGCATGACCGCATCCCGATCTTTGAGCCATGTATTTTGCTCTAAGTCAGTCAAGATTTCCCGAATGACGCGCACCTGCGTACCGATCCGTCGACTGGTCAATAAGGCCGTTAAGATGTGATGCAATTCCAAGGCATAAAACCGATGGAGTACGATTTTACGCCCACTGACCTGAATGAATAAATGTGTGTTAATGCGGGAAGTTTCAAAAATCCGCTGGATGTCATTGGTAATCACGCGGACAGGGATATTCGAGATAACGATAGTGGTCGCGGTTTCTTCGACCTTGACCCCATGAAGGGAAAACATAAGCGCCTCGTGTTATGCAAACGCCGTACTGGTCGGCGGGTAAGTATTTTCAACGGGAGGGTGCTTCTCGGTGAAGATGGAGAGGTGGCAATGGGTCATGTGCTTATGGGCTCCGACACCGATGCCATCGAGCTGTACTGAAGCATAGACCTTCAGAATGACCCCGTTCAGCCGCATGATCTCTTCACCGTCTAAATACACATACTGACAGGCCATGCCTGGAAACAATAAGCTCGGGTCTGCATAATACCAAGTTAAATCTACGCGCCCGCCTTCACGGGCTGCAACAGCGCTGTATTGAATAAAGGGGTTGCTGCTGATACGTTGATCTGAAATCGGTGCAAAATTAAGGCCATCATCCCGCGATTTATTAATCACCTCACACACCAGTTGATTTCGTACAGCTTCTGGGCCTTCTTTCTTAACCTCGATCGGCTTTTTCATAAACGCACGTGCATCCGCCTGGCGAAACCCAATCCCTTGACTGACCTGATCGGTCTCGGCCATATCCAGATAGCGTTTCTTATCTTGCGCCATGACGTACAGAATATCGCCATTCAGCCGGTAAGTCATTTCTAGGATTGGGTAGTCTTTTTCCGGTACCGCGTAGAAAATCACCTTAGTCTTTTTGTCATTGATAAACCGGGTGGTGTCATACAGCGGGTAAACGAACCACAGTCGTTTTTGTTGGTAGGACTGCAGGTAAGTCCCAATGCCTGCATTGTACACGCCGTAGAGCTTCTCCTGGATATAGGTGGGGATAGCCGGAATGAGGGTGCCGTGGGGTACTACAACATGGGCTTTAGAATCCGGATTATTCGGCTCAATCAAATCCATGCCATCGATGGCCGGCTTACCGTCGACCAATACTTTCTGCGATTCGGTTACCAGCAATGTTTGTAACAGATCTTTCGCAGTGACTTTTTTATACACGCCCCCCACCGATTTGATTCGTAGCGGTTCTAAGCACCGGTTCATGAGCTGCAGCCGTACTGTGATGACATCCGCTAAGTCAAGAGACGGTTTGTCATACTGGGTGAGATCACTGCCTTGCACATGTTGGTTTTCATTTGGTAGAAAGATAGCTTTGTACCGTTCGACTTCATTTTCAGCCTCTTTATTTTTACCGCCGCCGACCGCATACAGCGGCTTACGGGTGAGGGTCATTTCTAAATTGACTCGGTGCGGGTATAACCGTTTGGCATAATCCCCCATCGGCAAAATAAAGTCAGCAAAGATCTGATCGCCAATTTGGTTTTGATAATCTCGGATGCAATCAATCTGCACGACTTGTGTAACGGGAAAGTCTTCTGCGGGGGTATGTACCGTCGCCACGTATTCATACCGACTGACGCCGGTCGGGCTATCGAAGATCTTTTTTAGATCCAACCAAAGTGGGGATTTACTGAGTTCCATACCGGCCTCGTTGCAGGTTGAGTGTGTTGATGTGGTTTTTCAGGAAGCTGGCAATGTGATCCGTCGGTTGTTCTTCGGGAGTTTGACTGCCATTGATTACGGTCACCTCGGCCGGTTCGGGTTCCGTTAGTGGCGTTTTGAATAAATTTTGAACCGTGAGCGTCATTGGACTAAACAGACTCTGGATAAACAACGACGCGTGAGACTTCGGCGGCATATAATGCCGTGCATGGCTGTACACAGTGCGGGCAAATGATTCTAATGCCATTAGGTCGTTTACCGGGGCATTGCGGGTATTGAGTCCGTATTGCAATTTTCGTTGCCAGGCTTCTAAATGGTTTTGCACGGCCTGGTAAATTTCTAAGGCGTCATTCACGTGTACGAGCCGGATCTGGACATGCCGGCTGTGATAGTCGGCTAACTCATGGATCGGCTTCATGGTGGTGATGAGTTGATTGGCAGACGTCTGGTCAATCGCACGGTCGCCCGTGATATAGGTGCCATACGTCTGCAAATACTCAATCGTGGTCGCTTCTAATCTCGGTAAACGCACCATGTACAGACGTTCCCATAACGCTTTGGTGGTATCGGGAAGTTGTGCGACAGGGGTAAAGACATACATAACACAATGTCCCTTAGGTAGACGGTTAATTAAAAGGGGTTATCGGCTCAGGCCGTCGGTTCACGCCCTGCCGCTTTGATGAGTGTCAAGACGATAGGAATGTAGTAATATTGTTCTAAACGACCCCACCCTTTTACATGTTTAATCAACGCTTCGAGTCGATGGCTCGATAATGATTTCTGTAGAATGTAATCCGCTGTCAATGACTCCAACAGACTCATGCTGCTGCTTCGGGCGTAAAACGATTCTCGCAATACGTAGTAGCTGTCTTGTAGTACCGGATGGATATACGGGATCGTCTGGTTCACATCGACGTATTGGTCCCTAAGAGGCGACTGGAGCGTTAATGGCGGCAGAGGGGCTTCTACCAGGCTAATGAACGCTTGAGGCTTGACGGGCGTATACGGCGGCGCCTGCATGCTATTATCCGGCACAATGGGGTAAACCAAGTAATCCATCCAACTGTACCGTGCGCCTTTCAGGAAAACATCTTTACTGAACGATGCGATGGAGACGAGACCCATCGCCGTATTCGCATACTCCAGAATCTCCCATCGCCGTTCTAAAAGCGCTGTCCAAAATTGAGGCTGCTGTAAGTAGGGATCGTGTTCCGTACTGACTTGACGAACTTTACCGAGTTGGGGGGCTTCCATTACACTGACGATTTTGAGCAAATAGTCCACCACGAACGGGTCATAGACCGTGTGAGCCTGTCCCGGCAATACGAAAGTCTGTACGGTCGGATGGTAAAACGTCTGGCAATAATACCGCAATACGTCCAAATAACCACGTTGAATCTCTGTATAGGCGTGTTGCTCACTGGATTGAATCAATGGATTCAATCCCTGCACCAACCGGTCTTTATGAAAGTAATGGATACGGGCGACCCGTTGCTCTAAGTTCGCATAACGGGCAGGGTCTGCATCAATGAAGACAGCAAGTTCATAATTGATTTCATACACGGCATCACGGTTAAAACTCTTACGCTCAATCGACGTGATGCGGTACAATCCCTGGTGAATATCACCCGTCTGTGCGACAAAGACATCCCCGACTGTGGGCACAAGATGAGGAATCGGGTAAAAGAGTGCAGTGCCCGTTACGGACATAATGGCCGTCTCTTCATCCTGCGAATTATTCAAAGCAGTCGTGACTCTGAGCTCCAGCCCGACGATTTTATCGTAGGTCTGATACGTACTCGGGCTGTCATAGTCCAAGTCTTTTAAGTCATTATCCCGCCCTAGAATCTGGTGATAATAGTCGACGGTCCAGGGGCCGCCTCCGACATAGGCCAATAAGCTCCTGACAGGCGTAACAGGGTCCTCAACGATGGTACTGGCATACGAGGGCGGTTGGACGGGAATCGGGTCTGTAACGGGTGGAACGACCCGTGTCGGGGTATAGGTAGCGATAGGCATAAAAACTCCTTAGATTTGGATCATGTCAGGGGTAACGGCATTGGCGATGTCTTGGCGAATCGCCACAATGTAGCTGATACAAACGGACTTAAATTGAGTATGTCCGTTATAACTCGATCTTAAAAGGTCTGCATTTCGACCACTCGCACCATTGCCCAATGTGTTTGGACCTTTATCGGCTAAATACTGCATTAAGTAAGGGTTCTGGTCAAATAGCTCATCAATACTGCGTAAGACTTTTAACAGTGCCTGTGGGTACTTACGCAATCGCGCTAACGCATCAGGGTCCAGTACCGACCAATCGGTCACGATAGAGAACCGAATCCGGTGCGGCAGGCGTAAGTCCAGGTCATAGGTGGTTCGAATATCTAAGGATGCAGTACACTGCACACTGTCATAATGTGCCAAGTGGGTATCCCGGTAGAGATGGATCTGAAAGACGGATTTGTACAGTTTATTCAGATACGGGTATTCGCTTTCCCGTATAAAGGTCAAGATGTCGGGGTCCATTTGCAACTCACCTAATTCCGTTAAATTGACCAATGTCCTTAAATCAGTAGAGTCAATACTGCATAAGGCATAGAAGACTGTGCCGGTAAAAGGGACTTCCGATGGACGGATTATGCGGTCATAATACGGTACCGAGATAAAGCCCTGTGCGTCGTAATGCTGTTGCCAGACGTTTAGCATTTCGAAATGACTCAATGCGGCCAACGAGCGAGAATATTGCTGTAGACCTGAGTAAGCATTCGTATTGGTCGTAGTCAATAAGACATACTCTGGCGGGAGCAATTGGTTATGCACCATGACCGGATAATGCATACTGGCGGACAAAGGTCGCTCATAACTGAACTTATAGGACAATGTCGCCACATACGTCCCATTGTCTTCTCGTTCGGGTTTCTCAGGTATACTGTCAAACCCATATCGCCCCTGAATGCGGGATTGTGTTTCTGCAATGGCTAAAGCGGTCGCAGTCCCGGATGCATCGCTGATGAGGGTGAGTCGATTCGAGGCATGGGTCTGGATATACTGGCTGAACGATTGATCATACCCGGC
This sequence comes from Methylococcaceae bacterium, assembly GCA_051007495.1. Taxonomy (GTDB): domain Bacteria; phylum Pseudomonadota; class Gammaproteobacteria; order Methylococcales; family Methylococcaceae; genus CAIVXW01. The sequence goes on from JBPCSC010000554.1 coordinate 5,005, forward strand.
GATAGCTTCCCGCTGGGTATAGATCTGCAGCAATAATGTCCAATATTCAGAAGGGAGCTGGTAATGGTACTGCACCCGATGCAGGTGAATATCTTGCATTTGTGAAAGTCGGACCCGTAGATCATCTTGCCATTTCAATGCATCCGTACGGCTGGGTGTGCGGTACTTGACATTCAGACTCACATCGGTCGTAGCGTAGATGGGGGTGATGGCGGTCTTAAGGGCTTTATCGACAAAGACGGGGGGGTGCTCCGCCTGATTGACTGCGGTCGTTGCAAGGGCATACGGATCGAGTTGTGCATCGACTTCGATAAACAAATACCGATCACTGGCTAAATTCGGGACACGGCTAGCACTATCTATGGTCGCACCGGCTTGAGCGACTTTATTCAAGTCGCCTGGAAAAAGGATATGGACCGACGGTTCGATGTGCAGGACGTGACGCAAATGGTCCAGAATGCTGTAAATGATGGGGCGGCTAACCGCTTCGACGGTTTCAGGTAATGGTAGATTAACAACAGGCATAATGTATTCTCTCAAAAAGTAGTACGGCATAGAGCTCCTGTAGGATTTACTACAGGAGCTCTATGTACTGCGATTAATATTGCTCAATACAGGCATCACAATATAGAATGCCGTTTTGAGCTGCAAAATTGCCATCCTTCAAGATCATCGGATAAAAGCCAGTCAAAACTTTCATGAGTTTAGTCGTTTGAGCGGCAAGTTCTTTAAATGAATTCTACTCTGTCGTAAACGAATCGAGGCTTTTATTTGCATACTCAGAAACTACTAACGAGTAATGTTCTACCGCCTTAATAGGAATCAGCTGTACATGTTTCGCGGTCGCTACTAAACTCGCTACAGAATTCTTTGTATAAGTCACCACCATCTTAATTTTTTCGAACGGGATGTTATCTGTAGGCGATTCATCGTTATCGCCACGGGTGCTATTATGCTCTAACTTATCGAAAATCGAAATAAGTTTTTCTACCAACTTATTGAAAGAATCAAAGCCTGCCTCTATGGATTTAGCTTTCGCCGGGCCTTCTTTAATGAACTTTTTGTTTAATCCAACATTACCTACCAGAAGACTCACAACCGTTTTAAGCTCTTTTAGCGTTAAAGTCTTGACCGACCCCTCTCCTTGGGTGTCCGCATGACCGGCATCCAAAGGCGTAATGTTCACATCACCATCCTCGTCCAGGGCGATAGATAAAGAAGTATTGCCTAAAAAATAGCTATTACCTATAAACTTTTTCAGTGTGGTATTTATTTGGTTCATTTTGTTACGGTGGACTCCCGTAATGATATCATCAAAATCACTCTTATTTTCCTCTGTAAGTCCACCACTAGATCCACTAAGCACGTTAATTACTTTACTTAAACTAGCATTTAAGTCTTTGATGTGTTTAAGAACATACTCGTTGTATTTAAAAGCAAAATCCGAAAAGCTTCCTATGCCATGTGCGATTCTTTCAACGGCAGGAAATCCTTCTATTTTTACATCGCCATCGTCTGCATGTAGGTAATCTGCAATCGGTGGCGATTCAATTGTTTGCTCTTGGGGTGTCGCATTTGGATTTTCGTTCGTAACTTCTTCTAGTTTTTCCTCCAGCACTTCTACTTTCTTTTCTGCCTTCTCCTGCTTTATTTCGCGCTCCTC